>NC_014506.1:0-307599 GCF_000147355.1 Sulfurimonas autotrophica DSM 16294 | reverse complement strand
AGAATAGAAAAAATGCTTGATGCGATGAAAAAAGAACTGCGTGCGAAAGAAGTGATGATAGCCATTATGGACTCTAAAAGAGGAGACGTTTATGCAATGGCAAGCTCAAACAGATACCTGCCAAAAGACATTAAACGCAGTGACTACTCTTCGCTCAACAGTTCAATGATAGAGTATAGTTTTGAGCCGGGGAGTGTTTTAAAACCCATAACTTTCGCATTGCTGTTAGAACATAAGCTTGTCAATCCTTATGATTTGGTGAACGGGCATAACGGGCGTTTTAAAATAGGAAGAAAAGTCATCACAGATGAACATAAATTTGACTGGCTCTCGGCTGAGAATGTTATAGTTTACTCTTCAAATGTCGGCATAGCACAACTTGCACAAAGACTCCCCGGGTATGATTTTCACAGAGGTCTCAAAAGTTTCGGTTTTTCCACTAAATCAACACCGGATTTAATTTATGAAAAGACAGGTTCCATTCCAAGTGCAAAACGGCTTGAAAATGAAATATACAAGGCAACCTGTGCTTACGGCTACGGAATTCGTGCAAATCTTATGCAGCTGCTTCGCGCTTACAGTGCTTTTAACAACAACGGTCGAATGGTAAAACCAAAACTAGTCAAGAGCTTTATAGATGAGCGCGGCAGCATAAAAGAACTCGGCTACGAAGAACCTGTTCAGGTCATAAAAAGTGCAACGGCTAAAAGAATGAATAAAATTCTACTTAAAACCGTCAATGAAGGAACTGGGAAAAAAGCCATTACAAAAGGGCTGCAAGTCGGAGGAAAAACAGGAACAGCTCATATAGTTGAAAAAGGACAGTATGTAAGTAAATACAACACCGCTTTTATGGGCTTTGCCAATGACAAAAAGCACAAATATACCATAGGTGTAATTGTAATACAGCCTAAGAAAAGCCAGTTTGCCGCCCAAACTGCCGTACCTGTCTTTAAAAAAGCTGTTGATATTATGATAGAAGAGGGATATTTAGAGCCAAATATTGTCAAGTAACCTTGTTTCGCCGACAATGACCTCGACGAGTATGATGCTGTTACCAATTTGCACTTCATCTATCACTTCAAAATCACGGCTTAGTACTTCTACATATTCTGTTTCCAATGGTGCTAAAATAGCATATATTTCCTCTTTGATTTTTTCTGTATTTAAAATATTTTTACTGATAAGTTTAGATGCTGCATATAAAGACTTTGGAATTTTCAATGCTTCTTTTCTTTGTTCTTTTGAAAGATAAACATTTCTACTGCTCAGTGCCAAACCGTCACTGTCGCGCACAATATCCACTGGTACAATTTCAACGCTCATAAAAAACTGTTTTACCATCAAACTTATAAGATTGAGCTGCTGTGCGTCTTTTTTTCCAAAGTAGGCCCTTGTAGGAGAGACAATATTGAGCAGTTTCATTACAACTCTCAAAACACCGCTGAAATGCCCCGGCCTTGTCGCTCCTTCAAGTACGTAGCCTCTTACATTGGGTGCGCAGATTTTTACTTCATCTTGACTGTATATTTCTTGTGCATTTGGAAAAAAGAGTATATCCACTCCTGCTAATTCGCATATTTTTTTATCGGCTTCATCTTTTGTTGGGTATTTGTCTAAATCTTCACCTGCCAAAAATTGCGTAGGATTGACAAAGATAGAAACCACCACCACTTCATTTTCTTCTTTGGCATGTTTTATAAGTGCAATGTGCCCTTCATGCAAAGCACCCATCGTAGGTACAAACCCCGCCGTTTTGTCAATATCTTTTAAATGTTGTTTTAACACCAAAGGATTTGATATAATCTTCATTTTAAGTCCCAATATAATATAATCGCAATTATAACAAATTTAACGCCGCTAAGTGATGGAACATGGATAATTACGAATACACAGAACTTTTAAAAAATATTGATATGAAAATGAAAAATATTACGGGTGTTGTCGAGCCGAAAAAAATTCAGACAAGACTCCAGGAGATTCAAGAACTGGAGAATGACCAGGATTTTTGGAACAACGCAGATTATGCAGCCAAAATACAAAAAGAAAAAACACAGCTGCAAAGAAAACTAGACAAATACAATACTGCAAAAAATGCTGTTGAAGATGCAAAAGAGCTTTATGATATGGCAAAAGAAGAAGATGACAGCGAATCCCTTGAGGCACTCTATGAAGATGCACCAAACCTGGAGAAACAAATTCGCGATATGGAAATCGAAGTCCTGCTAAGCGGTGAGACAGATGCTAATAATGCTATTTTATCCATTCATCCGGGTGCAGGGGGAACAGAGTCTCAAGACTGGGCGGAGATGCTGCTAAGAATGTATAAACGCTGGGCGGAAAGACGCGGTTTCAAAGTCGAAGTTTTAGATTATCAGGCGGGAGATGAAGCAGGCATTAAAGATGTTTCAGTACTTATAAAGGGTGAGAATGCCTATGGGTATCTCAAGGTTGAAAACGGCATTCACAGGCTTGTGAGAATCTCGCCCTTTGATTCCAATGCCAAACGTCATACCTCTTTTGCATCAGTTATGGTTTCTCCTGAAATTGATGATGATATTGACATTACTATAGAAGACAAAGACATACGCATAGACACCTACCGCTCAAGCGGTGCAGGCGGACAACATGTAAACAAAACTGAATCTGCAATTCGTTTGACGCACATAGAGACGGGCGTTGTCGTACAGTGCCAAAATGACAGAAGTCAGCACAAAAACAAAGCAACCGCTATGAAAATGCTCAAATCACGTTTGTATGAGCTAGAACTTGAAGAGCAAAAAGCCAAAGAAGCAGGTATCGCAAAAAGTGAAATAGGCTGGGGGCATCAAATACGCTCTTATGTTATGCAGCCCTATCAGCAGGTCAAAGATACAAGAAGTAATGAAGCTTACTCCAATGTTTCGGGCATCTTAGATGGAGATATTGACAATATGATAGAGGGTGTTTTAATAGCAATGAACCGCTCTTAACTCTCCTCTTTTTTTAAAAAGCTGAAGATTAAAAATAAAATTCCTAAAAGCATTGCAAAAATAGTGATATATTTCGCTCGTTGCTGCTGTGCGTTTGTTAACGACTTTGAGAAATGTGACATATCCGGTTTGGCTTTTTTTGCACTTTTAGAATGTCCTGCAACACTTGCTTCCATTCTTGCAACATTGGCTGCTGCTATTTCATTTTCACTCATACCCATTTTAGGTGCAGCCCAAAAATGCACAGCAAATCCGACGAGAAGCATTATTATCCCCAGTGACCTTAATATAATAATCTTATGTTTTAAAAAAAATTCCATCTTCTCTCTTTTCTTTTGCTATTTGTAAAGCAAATTATGTCAAAATCACGATATGAATCTACTTAAAGAATTTTTACTTGATGATAAATGCTCTTATCTTGAAGATAAAGAACAAACTACACACTATAAAGTAATTGACAATTGTAGTGCCAAGTCTTGTGAAAATCTTATCCAAAGAGGCTACAGACGTTTTGGCAAGATGTATTTCAGACCTATCTGTGCTACATGTAACGAATGTCAAAGTATTAAAATTGATGTAGAAAATTTTATATTTAGCAAATCTGCAAAAAGAGTAATGAACAAAGCAAAAAATATTCGTACCTTTATACGTACGCCGAGTGTTACACAAGAACATATTGATTTATTTGAGAAGTATCATCTATATATGCATGAAAAAAAGGATTGGAACTACTCAAAAACAACTCTGCAACACTACTATAACTCTTTTGTGACAGGACATGGTGATTTTGGCTATGAAGTACTTTATTATGATGAAGATAGATTAATTGCGGTAGATTTAATAGATATTTTAGAGAATGGAGTCTCTTCTATCTACTTTTATTATGACCATGATTATGCCAAGTATTCTTTAGGGAAATTATCTCTGTATCATCAGATAAAATTTGCAAAAAGTGCAAATAAAAAATGGATCTATTTGGGCTATTATGTAGAGGGCTGTCCTTCTCTCTCATATAAATCAGAGTACACTCCTTATGTCACCCTTCAAGGCAGACCAAATGAGCACGAAAAGTTTATATGGTCTTAGAGAGTTCTTTTTTCTGCTCTTGCCTAATCTCTAATTTTTTCTTTTGTACTTCTTGATTGAGTTGTTGTTCAAGTTTTTCCTGTTCAAGTTTATCATTTTTTCTGATTCTTCTAATTTTCTCTAATTCTCGTAATTTTTTACTGTTTAGCAAACTCTTTTTATACTCTTTTTTTGCTCTGAGTTTTTTGTCATTATCTAAATATTTCTGTATCAGTCCTGTTGCACTCACTTCATCGGAATGCGCAAAATAATAATCAATTATTTTATTTTTACTCTTTTTCTCATCAATAAGACCGGTATTGATTAACCGTGTAAAGAGCTTTGAATTTTCATTTTCAATTGCCAAATCCAAATTCCTTTTTGCAGATCTTACAAAAAAGTCATTTGTTTGCGAGAGTTTTCTCAACTTATTCAAATATTGCATTTTATTAGTATTTACACCCTCATCAAGTGCAAAACCCTCTTTTTTAAGCTTTTTGACATCAGCGACATACTCTTTAATCTTCTTTTTATAGACCTCATAGTCATCTATATTTTCTAGTTTTTGAATTTTATCCACATTGTTATATATAATATCGCCAAGGGTAGAGAAAGCTTTTGGATTTTGTGCATAAAGAGCAATATTTAGTAATAAAAACAGAAATATTTTGTACATTATTATAGCCTGATAAAAATTTTTATTATTATAACAGAATTTTGATTTTTAAAAGAAGAAAATGCACTCTTTCAAATGAGAGTGCATGGAGAGTAAAAGTTTATAACAAGGTTATTAACCGTTACGTTTTTTCTGAATTTCTTCAGCTACATTTCTTGGAACTTCTTCGTAATGATCAAATTCCATAGCGTAGGTAGCACGCCCTTGAGTTGCAGAACGAAGGTCAGTTGAATAACCGAACATTTCAGCAAGAGGAACGAAAGCATCAACAATTTTGTTTCCTGCTCTGTCACCCATATTGTTCACTTGTCCACGACGACGGTTAAGGTCACCGATAACATCACCCATATAATCTTCAGGAACTTCAACTTCAACTTTCATCATCGGCTCAAGTATTGCAGCGTCTGCTTTACGACAAGCTTCTTTGAATCCCATAGAAGCAGCAAGTTTAAATGCCATTTCGTTTGAATCCACATCATGGTAAGAACCGTCATAAAGTGTAACATCAACATCTTCCATTGGATATCCTGCAAGAACACCATTAGACATAGCCTCTTCACAACCTTTTTCAACAGCTGGAATATATTCTCTTGGAACAGATCCACCTTTGATTTCATTATGAAATACGAAACCTGTATCAGGCTCACCCGGTTTAACTTTCAAGAATACATGTCCAAATTGTCCACGTCCACCAGATTGTTTTGCGTATTTATATTCTTGATTTACTTCTTTTTTGATTGATTCACGGTAAGAAACCTGTGGAGCACCAACTTCTGCTTCAACTTTGAACTCACGCTTCATTCTATCAACAAGAATCTCAAGGTGTAACTCACCCATACCAGAAATAATAGTCTGACCTGTTTCATCATCAGTATGTACTCTAAATGATGGATCTTCTGCTGCTAGTTTTCCTAAAGCAATACCCATTTTTTCTTGGTCAGCTTTTGTTTTTGGCTCAACCGCAACAGAAATAACCGGCTCAGGGAAGTCCATTCTTTCTAATACAACTTTCTCAGCAGGATCACATAATGTATCACCTGTAGTCGTTGATTTAAGACCAACAACCGCACCAATTTCACCAGCGTAAATTTCTTTGATCTCTTCACGTTTGATAGCATGCATTTTTAAAATACGGCCGACACGCTCTTTTTTATCTTTTGTAGAGTTATGTACATAAGAACCTGATTCTAAAGAACCGCGGTATACACGAATAAAAGTAAGAACACCCACAAACGGGTCAGTCATAATTTTAAATGCCAATGATGCAAAAGGTCCGTTGTCAGTTGATTCAACAACAACTTCAACTTCTTCATCATCCATCATTGTTCCAGTAATCGGCGGTGCTTCTACAGGTGAAGGCAAATAATCAACAACAGCGTCAAGTAAAGTCTGAACACCTTTGTTTTTAAATGCAGTACCCGGAGTCATTGGAACAATAGCCATACCGATAGTTGCAGATTTTATAGCAGCTTTAATCTCTTCTTGTGAAATCTCTTCACCATCTAAGAATTTTTCCGCAAATTCATCATTTCCTTCAACTTCAGCTAAAGTCTCAAGCATTTTTTCTCTGTACTCATCAGAAATTTCTTGTAGTTCAGGACGAATCTCTTGCACATGGTAGTTAGAACCCATTGCAGCATCTTCATCCCATACAATTTCTTTCATCTGTACTAAGTCAACTACACCTTCGAATTTGTCTTCAGCACCGATAGGTAACTGAAAAGGCATTGGATTACCTTTAAGACGATCACGAATTTGACGCTCAACTTCATAGAAATCTGCACCAGTTCTATCCATTTTGTTAACAAAAACAATAGATGGAACTTTATAACGATTACGTTGTCTCCAAACAGTTTCTGATTGTGGTTGAACCCCACCAACAGCACAGAATACTGAAACAGCACCATCAAGTACACGCATAGAACGTTCAACTTCAATAGTAAAGTCAACGTGGCCCGGAGTATCGATGATATTTATCTGTTTTCCTTGCCATTCACAAGTTGTTGCAGCAGAAGTAATTGTAATACCACGTTCTTGCTCTTGTTCCATCCAGTCCATAGTAGCAGCACCATCATGAACCTCACCAATTTTATGCTCAACACCAGTATAGAAAAGAATTCTTTCTGTTGTTGTTGTTTTACCCGCATCAATGTGAGCAGCAATACCGATGTTTCTTACATCTTCTAATTTATGACTTCTTGGCATATGTTATCCTATTACCATCTATAATGAGCAAATGCTTTATTAGCTTCTGCCATTTTATAAGTATCTTCTTTTTTCTTAAATGCTGAACCTTTATCTGATGCAGCATCCATAAATTCATTTGCCAATCTCTCAGCCATAGTTCTTTCATTACGTTTACGAGCTGCATCAACCAACCATCTAATAGCAAGAGATTGTTGACGCACAGGGCGTACTTCTACTGGAACTTGATAAGTAGCACCACCAACACGGCGACTTTTAACCTCTATTATAGGTTTGATATTCTCAATAGCTTCATTAAATGTATCTATTCCTGATTTTTCTCCACGAGAACCAATGATATCCATTGCACTGTAGATGATTTTTTCAGCTGTAGATTTCTTACCATCTAACATGATTTTGTTTATAAATTTCGTTAAAATTTTGCTTCCATAAACTGGGTCTGGCATAATTTCACGAACGGGAGCTTTTCTTCTTCTCATTTGTAATTTTCCTTACTTCAATTTGTATTCTTCAAATTTACTCAAAATTAACCACTAAAGGTCAATCCTGTAGCTATTGAATATATAATAGGCTATATCGCTTAACTATTTCAAAACGAAACTAGTTTCGTGGGCTTTCTGCCGAAGAAAACCAAGCGTTAGCGTAGTAAAACGGGCTTTTGCTCGTTTTGCGTACTAATAAATGTTTTGGATCCTAAAAATAGGAACTATTTTTTAGGTTTCTTTGTTCCGTATTTTGATCTTGCAACAGTTCTGTTTGCAACACCAGCAGTATCAAGTGCACCACGAACAATGTGATACTTCACACCAGGTAAATCTTTAATACGACCGCCACGTACAAGTACGATTGAGTGTTCTTGAAGGTTGTGACCTTCACCACCGATATATGAAATAACTTCAAAACCTGAAGTTAATCTAACTTTAGCAACTTTTCTTAAAGCCGAGTTAGGTTTTTTAGGTGTAGTTGTGTAAACACGTGTACATACACCACGACGCTGTGGACATGAGTCAAGAGCCGGTGATTTTGATTTTTTAATCACACGTTTACGCTCTTTACGAATCAATTGATTGATTGTAGGCATACAATTCCTTTTTACTTAAATTTTTCCAGTAGAATAAAACTCACTAAAAATTTTAGAGAGTTATAGACACGAAATAATACAGAATTTGTAATTAAAGTTAGCTTATTTTAAGAATGAATTAATTTTTATAAATTAGAGTGAGAAAAAATGTTGGGGGAAAGTGAAGAGATGTTACTCTTCTTCACTTACAAATTCTAGTTCTTGATCTTTATAGATACCAGTTCCAACAGGAATAGTACGACCGATAATAACATTTTCTTTTAAGTTTTCAAGATTATCAACTTTTGCTGAAACTGCAGCTTCTGTTAATACTTTTGTCGTATCTTGGAATGATGCAGCTGAGATAATAGAGTCAGCTGAAACTGCCGCACATGTAATACCGACCAAGAATGGTTCAGCAATTGCAGGACGACCGCCAAGACGAATGATTTTTTCATTTTCTTGCGCAAATTTTACTTTAGAAACCAAATCACCTTCAATAAACTTAGTATCACCGGATTTTACAATTTTTACTTGACGTAACATCTGTGTAAAGATTACCTCAATATGTTTATCGGCAATATTAACCCCTTGAGAGCGATATACTTGCTGTACTTCAGAAACAAGATAATTATAAAGTGCTTTGACACCCATAATACGTAAAAGCTCATGTGAAGATAAGATACCGGTCGTGAGTCTCTCCCCTGCGTGAACAAAATCGCCAGGATTTACAACAGGCTCATGTGATTTATCTACAAAGTACTCTTTTACTATACCATTATCTGCGTTACTTACAATAATTCTTACTTTACCGCGTAAAGGCTTACCGAAACTCACTACACCGTCAATCTCAGAAATCAGTGCAGTAGCTTTAGGACGACGACCTTCAAAAAGCTCAGATACACGTGGAAGACCCCCTGTAATATCTGATGATTTCTGTAATGCTTTTGGTGTTTTTGCCAAGATGTCAGCAATTTTTACTTCAGCACCGTCTGCAACAAATACAGATGATTTCGGCTCAACCGCATAGCGTAAAAGCTCACCGTCTTCTGTTGCAAGTACGATTGCAGGCTTATACTCTGAAGATATGTGGTCATTAATCATAAGACGTGTTTTACCTGTCAACTCATCAAGCTGTTCACTTGCAGTTGTACCGACAATAATGTCTTCATATTTTACAACACCGTTTGCCTCAGAGATAATTGGATTAGAATATGGATCCCATTCAGCTATTACAACTGATTCATCTGATGAAGGTTTTGCAATAACTATATCTCTGTCAACGCTTTCATTATCATCTGTAACAATAACTGAACCACGCGCGATATAGTGACGAACACCCTCACGATTGTTTGCATCAATTACAGCTGCAAAAAGGCCTTTTTCTACAACTTCATACCCTGATTTTAATCCTTCAAATCTCTCTAGGTAATCACCTTTGAGCAAGAAGTACTTCACAGTACCTTCTTCTTTTGCAAGAATTTTTTTCGTAACCGGTGCACCGTCATCAACTAATAGTTCTGATGCATATGGAATACGACTCGGTACGTTCCATCCGTCTTTGATTGTTTCAACAATAGAATCTAATGATTCTACATGCTCACCGTTTTTATGCGGGAAGTAGTATTTTCCTTCAATCTGTCCGCTTACACCTGCAAGCTCATTCGGTTTTGCTATTTCCATTTTACGTAATGAATAGCGTACTGTTTCTTCATCAGATTTCACGCTTATAATCACTTCATCATGAATCGTTTGAATCTCAATAGTTCCGGCAAACGGTGCTTTTATCTTCGGCTCAACTAATAATACACCCGCATTACGACGGTTTGCAACAATGTTTTTACCTTCTTTGTTTTTATAAGTTTTCAAATTATAATAACGGATAAAACCTTCTTTTTCTGCAATTACCTGACGCTCTTGTGCAGTAGATGATGCCGTTCCACCGACGTGGAATGTTCTAAGAGTTAGCTGTGTACCAGGCTCACCGATTGACTGAGCCGCAACAATTCCGACTGCTTCACCAGGACGAACAATATGACCGGTTGCAAGGTTCACACCATAACATAAGGCACATACACCCTCTTGGCTTTTACATGTAGTCGGTGTTCTGATTACTGCTGTTTTAATACCTGATTCAGCAATTACTTTTGCAGAAACTTCATCTAAAAGTGTTCCTTCCGCATAAAGAATTTCATTTGAAATCGGGTCAATAACATCATCAGCAAGAACACGTCCGTTGAGTCTGTCTTCCAATGATTCGATCAATGTATTTTGATCCTGAATATCAGAAATTTCAATACCTTCGTGCGTATGGCAATCATGCTCAACAATTTTTACATTTTGTGCAACATCAACAAGTTTACGAGTCAAATAACCCGCATTTGCTGTTTTAAGTGCTGTATCGGCAAGACCTTTACGCGCACCGTGTGTTGAAATGAAGTACTCGATTACGTTCAGACCCTCTTTAAAGTTAGAGATAATCGGTGTTTCAATAATATCACCAGAAGGTTTTGCCATAAGACCACGCATACCTGCAAGCTGGCGAATTTGTGCTGCAGAACCACGAGCCCCGGAATCAGCCATCATATGAATAGAGTTAAATCCGTCTTTATCAGTCTGAACAAGCTGCATCATCTCTGCTGCAAGTGTATTATTTGTATCTGTCCAAACATCAATAATTTTATTGTATCTTTCTTGCTCAGTTAAAAGTCCGGCTTCAAATTGTTTTTGAATTTCAATAACTCTTGCTTTACTCTCAGCAATTTTTGCAGGTTTCATATCCGGCACACGAATATCATCAGCTGAAATTGAAACACCGGCTTCTGTCGCATGTTTGAAACCTAAATCTTTGAGACGGTCTAGGAAAGATGCTGTAACACCGATACCACCATGTTTTTGCACGTAATCAACAATTTCATTAATCACTTTTTTCTTCATAACTTTGTTCCAAAGCTCAGCCGGAACAAAATCTGGCAGGATTGCTTTAATAAGTAAACGTCCCGCAGTTGTATGAATAATACGTCCATCAACACGTGTTCTTACTTTTGCATGTAAATCAAGTGCATTATGCTCTAATGCAATTCTGATCTCATCTACATTTGCGAAAAGTTTATTAGAACCTTTAACACCGGTTTTCTCTAATGATATATAATAGATACCAAGTACCATATCCTGAGAAGGTGTCGCAATAGCTTTACCAGATGCTGGAAGTAAGATATTCATAGATGCGAGCATCAATACCTTTGCTTCAGCAATTGCTGCTGATGAAAGCGGCACGTGAACAGCCATTTGATCCCCATCGAAATCGGCATTAAATGCCGCACAAACTAACGGGTGAAGCTGAATAGCCTTACCGTCAATAAGTTTAGGGTGAAACGCTTGAATAGAAAGTTTGTGAAGTGTCGGTGCACGGTTAAGCATAATTGGATACCCGTCAACGATCTCAGCAAGACATTCCCATACTTCATTTGTTTTGTCTTCTATCATTTTTTTGGCAGCTTTAACAGTTGTTGCATACCCTTTATCTTCAAGTTTTGCAATCAAATGCGGCTTAAAGAGCTCTAGAGCCATTTTTTTAGGTAATCCACACTCATCCATTCTTAAAGATGGTCCAACAACAATTACAGAACGCCCAGAGAAGTCAACACGCTTACCAAGTAAGTTTTGACGGAAACGTCCCTGCTTCCCTTTGATAATTTCACTTAAAGATTTAAGTGGACGTTTATTTGCACCTTTAACTGCGTTTGCACGACGACCATTATCAAAAAGTGCATCAACAGACTCTTGCAACATACGCTTTTCATTTCTTACAATAATCTCAGGTGCTTCAAGCTCAACAAGACGCTTGAGACGTTGATTACGGTTAATTACACGACGATATAAATCATTTACATCAGATACAGCAAATTTACCGCCGTCAAGGCTTACAAGTGGACGTAAATCCGGTGGAAGTACTGGTAAAACAGTCAACATCATCCAAGCAGGATTGTTTCCTGAATTTAAAAATGACTCAATAACTTTTAAACGCTTATTGATTGTTTTCTTTTTCGCTTCAGATTTCGTTTCACCGATAGCTTCTTTTAAGTTCGTAAACAGATCAACCAAATCAATAGAATCAAGTAAATCACGGATTACTTCACCACCCATACGAGCTTTAAAGCCTAATTCACCAAATCTCTGAACAAGTGTACGGTACTGCTCTTCATTTAAAACATCATATTTAAGTACAGGAGTTTTTGCTTCAGCATCATAATATGCCTCACCGCCGCTCTCTACAATATATGCTTCATAATAAAGTACACGTTCTAAATCTTTCATTTTGATACCAAGGAGTGTACCGATTCTTGAAGGAAGTGAACTTACATACCAAATATGTGCTACTGGTGTTACAAGTTCAATATGCCCCATACGAGTACGGCGAACTTTTGTAGATGTTACTTCAACACCACATTTTTCACATACAACACCCTTATAACGCATCTTTTTATATTTACCGCAAAGACACTCGTAATCTCTTACAGGTCCGAATATTTTTGCACAAAACAGTCCATCACGCTCCGGCTTCAAAGTACGATAATTGATAGTTTCAGGTTTTTTAACTTCACCGTGACTCCAAGACATAACCTTTTCAGGTGATGCCAAACGGAATTGTAGTTGTTTAATATCTTTTGGTCTACACTCTTCTGTTACTTCTACTGGTACTAATTTACTCATCGTCTTCTACCTCGTCCATAATCTCTACATCAAGAGCCAATGCTTGAAGCTCTTTTGTTAATACAAATAGTGTTTCAGGAATACCAGATTCTGGTACTAACTCACCTTTTGTAAGTGCTTTATACGCACGTACACGACCATCAACATCATCTGATTTGATAGTCAACATCTCTTTTAGAACTGCTGATGCTCCATATGCTTCAAGAGCCCAGACTTCCATCTCACCAAATCTTTGTCCACCAAAGAGTGCTTTACCGCCGACCGGTTGTTGTGTAACAAGTGAATATGGTCCTGTTGAACGTGCGTGAATTTTTTCATCAACCAAGTGGTGCAGTTTCAAGATATACATGTAACCGACATTTACACGCTCTTTCATCTTCTCACCCGTTTTTCCATCATATAAAACGCGTTTACCGTCACTGTCCATTTTTGCCAGTTCATAAAGTTTTTCAAACTCTTTTGCATCTGTACCTTCAAAAATAGGTGTTGCGAATTTCACACCTTTTGACCAGTCTCTTGCATATTTTAAGAAAGTCTCATCATCCATTTCACCGATTACTTTGCTTGCATGCATCATTCCTGCTACATCTGCTATTTCAATCATTTTTGCACGAAGATCATCTATAAAATCTTTTTGTTTTGCTTCAAACTGCTCTTGAATCTGGTTTCCAAGCTCACGTCCTGCCATACCAAGGTGCATCTCCAAAATCTGACCGATATTCATACGAGAAGGTACACCAAGCGGATTCAGACACACATCAACACTACGTCCGTCTTCCATATACGGCATATCAACTTCCGGAACAATATTTGAAACGATACCTTTATTTCCGTGACGACCTGCCATTTTATCACCGACTTTGAGGTGACGTTTTGTAGCGATGTAAATTTTTACATACTTCACTACACCGTTTGGTAAGATGTCATCTTTTTCTAAAATCGTTAATTTTTCTTCATGCTCATCTCTAAAAATTCTTTTTTGCTTTTGGAAATGATTTTTCGTTTTGTTGTACTCATCCTGTATCTCTTGTGAAAAAGATTTAACAATCGCATTCATAGCAAAACGATTCACTTCTTTTAAATCATCTCCATTAATTGTGTCTCCTGCTTTATACTCAGTATCACCTATTTTAATGTCACTTTGCAATGGTTCACGAGTTAAAAGTTTTGTAACACGAAGCATCTCTTCTTTATCAATCATGATAAGTCTGTCATAATGCTCACGCTCTAAATAATCTCTCTCTTCTTTTTCAAGTTCCAATGCACGAGGATCTTTGTCATAGCCTTTTTTCGTAAATACTTTAATATCTACAACAACACCCTCCATCGACGGTGGGCAGTAGAGTGATTTATTGACAACATGTCCGGCTTTTTCACCAAAAATTGCACGTAAAAGACGCTCTTCAGGAGTTGGCTTCACTTCACCTTTTGGAGAAACTTTCCCTACTAAAATCATACCTCCACTCACAGTTGTACCGATTTTAACAATACCGCTTTCATCTAAATGAGCCAATTCATCATCACGCACATTTGGAATGTCACGAGTAATCTCTTCGACACCGTGTTTAAGTTCACGTGCTTCGACTTCTTTTTCATAAATATGTACTGAAGTAAATGCATCTTGGCGAATTAAACGCTCTGAGATAACAATCGCATCCTCAAAGTTGTATCCATTCCATGGCATAAAGGCAACCATAGCATTTACACCGAGTGCAAGTTCCCCCTGATCCATATTCGGACCATCAGCAATTATTTGACCTTTTTCTACCATTTCTCCGATTTTTACAATCGGTTTTTGTGTAAATGATGTATTTTGGTTGGTACGAAGATTTTTTTGTAATGGATAGTAATCGATAAAAATTTCTCCATCTTCTTCACCCATTACATAGATGTGTTTTCCGTCAACTTTTTCTATTTTACCTGCACGTTTTGCTTTTACACACTCCCATGCATCACGGGCAACAAGTTTTTCAATACCTGTTCCAACCATTGGAGCATTTGCACGTAAAAGAGGGACAGCCTGACGCTGCATATTTGATCCCATAAGTGCACGGTTGGCATCATCATGTTCCAAGAATGGAATAAGAGAAGCTGCCACACCGATAACCATTTGAGAAGAAAGGTCAGCATATTCACACTCTTTTGGATCTCTTAAAAGAATTTCACCATCTTGTCTTACAGCAATCAAGTCTTCAATAAACTGACCATTTTCATCAAGTTTATTTGAAGCAGCAGCAATCATTTTGCCCTCTTCCTGCGTTGCAGTCAGGTAAACAATTTCATGTGTAACTTTTCCATCTTTCATAACTTTGTATGGTGCTTCAATGAAACCATGCTCATTTACTTTTGCATACATTGCAAGTGTATTGATAAGACCGATATTTTGACCCTCTGGAGTCTCAACCGGGCATATTCTACCATAGTGAGTAGGGTGAACATCCCGCACTTCAAAGCCGGCTCTCTCTTTAACAAGACCACCTTCACCGAGTGCTGAAAGACGACGTTTGTGGGTTACCTCAGAGAGCGGATTCGTTTGATCCATAAACTGAGAAAGCTGTCCACCGGAAAAGAATTCCATAATTGTAGACGTAATCATTTTTGAGTTAATCAAATCATGCGGCATAAGCTCATTCATCGGTCCACTCATAGTAGAGAGTTTGTCACGAATCGCTTTTTGCATTTTTACAAGACCATTGTGTAACTCGTTTCCTAAAAGCTCACCGATAGAACGAATACGACGGTTACCTAAGTGATCTCTGTCATCTAAGTGCCCCTGACCGTTTTTAACTTTTATAACATATTTCACAGATTCAATAATATCTTCATGTGTTAAAACTGTTACATATTCCGGAATATTCATTCCTAACTTATGATTCATTTTCATACGACCAACCTGAGTCAAATCATATCTTTCAGGATCAAAGAAAAGTTGATTTACAAATATTTTTGCAGCCTCTTTTGTAACAGGCTCACCCGGACGCATAACTTTATATATACGAATCGCAGCTAAGTCGTTTTCATCTTCAATTTCTTCTGTTTGCTTTAAAAGTTTGAGTGAATCTGCATCAGCATTGAATGCATTGATTATAGAACTGTCAACACCTTCTGCTATATCATTTGCGATTTTAAACTCAGTGACACCAATTTCAGCCATTTTCTTTAATTTAGTCTCATCGATATGAGTCATTGTATCAAAAAGAACTTCACCGGTTTCAGGGTCAATAATCGATTCAGCAAGATATCTTTCTAAAAGTATTTCTAGTGGATATTGAACTTCTTTTACACCGTCATCTAAAAGCTTTTGTGCTTTTTTAGATGAGAGTCTTTTTCCTGAAGATACTAGTACTTTGTCATTCATATCAATCAAATCATAAGAGATACGTGACGCATAATCTTTAGGGTTGAAATCTATAGAGAACATATTATCATGTATTTTTATTGTCTGAATTGGGTAAAACAGTTTTAAAATATCTTGTTTAGAATAGCCTAAAGCACGGAACATTATTGTTACAGGCACTTTACGGCGTTTGTTAATTCTCATGTAAAGAATATCTTTAGGATCATATTCAAAATACAACCATGAACCGCGGTCTGGAATGATTTGACCAGTATAGATCAGTTTATTTCCTGCTGTAGAAGATTCTTCTTCTTTGAAAATAACACCCGGTGAGCGGTGAAGTTGATTTACAACAACACGTTCAACACCATTGATTATAAATGATGTTCTTTCTGTCATTAATGGAATATCACGAACAAATATACTTTGTTCCTTAATATCTGCTACACCAAGCTTTTCTTTTGTATTTTCATCTCTTTCCCATAAGATAAGACGAGTTTTCATTCTAAGACTTACTGCATATGTAAGCCCTCTCTCCATACACTCACGAACTGTATATTTTGGATTTGTTACTTCTGACTCAATATACTCAACAGTTAACCTGTTTTGTGCATCATGAATAGGAAATACTGATTGAAATACTTTTTCAATACCGCTTTGGCTTCTGTTTTTTGCATGTAACATCAAAAATGTGTCATATGAACTTTGTTGCAGTTGGAGTAAATTTGGTACTTCAATTTCTTGAGGAGTTTTAGAGAAGTCTACACGAAGACGGTTTCCGGAATATAAAGTGTTTAACATAGGCTACCTCGATAAGTTGTTAATTAGGGCTAAATTTAAGTATTTAGCGGATCATATCTAGACGTCTCTAGATAGATAGGGTCACTCTTACAATAAGAGATTTTTTATAGTGCTTATAAACGACATAAGGGCACTTTAGCCAAGAGAGTCTTTTCTCTTCGCTAAAGCGCCCAAAAAAAGGAGGGACAAAGCCCCCACAATTTGTTAAGTTATATTTACTTAACTTCTACTGCAGCACCAGCTTCTTCTAAAGCAGCTTTTGCTTCTTCAGCAGTTTCTTTATCTACACCCTCTTTGATTGTAGATGGTAAGCTTTCACATGCTTCTTTTGCTTCTTTTAGTCCAAGACCAGTTAAAGCACGAACAGCTTTAATAACACCGATTTTTTTCGCACCAACGTCAGTTAAGATAACATTGAATTCAGTTTGCTCAGCAGCAGCACCGCCAGCTTCACCAGCAACACCGGCAACAGCAACAGGTTGTGCAGAAACACCAAATTTTTCTTCAAATTCTTTTACAAGCTCAGAAAGCTCAAGAACAGATAAACCAGAAATAAATTCTAATACGTCTTCTTTAGTAACAGCCATAATATAGCTCCTTGTTTTTTATTAATTTTTTGTTTAGTGAAATGAATCACTATGAAATAGGGCTATTAAGCCTCTTCTTCTTTTTTTCTACGTAAAGCATCGATTCCAACTGCAAGGTTTGTAATTGGAGCCATCCAAGTAGCAGCAAGCATACCAAGAAGCTCATCACGACCAGGAAGTTTGGCGAATGCTTCAATTTTAGCTACGTTTGCAGGTTCTTTATCTAAATAACCGGCTTTAATCACGAACTTGTCATGATCTTTAGCGAAATCAGCGGCAATTTTTGCAGCATTGATGACATCATCAGACCAAATAAAAATATTTGTATCTTTGATTTCAACACCGCTCATTTCAGCATTATTCAGTGCAATTGTTGCTAAAGTATTTTTAACAACCTGAACACTTGTGTCTTTTGCACGAGCAGCTTTACGTAACTCTTCTAGTTGACTTACTGTCAAACCTTTGTAGTCACAAATAACAACTGCTGTAGTATTAGCAAATGAAGTAGTTAATTGTTCAATTACTTCAGCTTTTTTTGACTTAAGCATATATAGTTCTCCTTTCCAGACATAACTTCAAGAGGGGCGAAAGGTAACGATTAAGCTAACTGCCGACACGGCAGATACCCCCAACTATCTTTAGTCCAAGTAATTCAGATTTCCAAAACGAAAATCTTTATTGTAATATATCCATTATATCACAATAAAAATTTTCACACTCCCACAAAGGAGAGATGAAAATTATTTAATATCAGCTAATTCTATAACATCAAGTTTAACAGCAGGACTCATTGTTAAGCTCAATGCAGCATTTTTAATGTAGCGTCCCTTTGCAGATGCAGGTTTTTGCTTATTAATTGCCACAAGAAAAGTAGTTAGGTTTTCTTCAATTTGTTTCGCATCAAAACTTGCTTTACCGATACCAGCGTGGATATTACCTTTTTTATCAACCCTAAAGTTAACCTGACCGCCTTTAACATTGTTAACAGCAGTAGCAACATCTGGTGTAACTGTACCAGTTTTAGGGTTAGGCATTAAACCTTTTGGTCCTAAAATACGACCTATTTGACCAACAAGGCCCATACAATCAGGTGCTGCAACAACTACATCAAAGTTAAAGATACCTTCTTTAATTTGTGCAACTAAATCATCAGTTCCAACAATATCTGCACCGGCAGCTTTTGCTTCATCAGCTTTTGCACCTTTAGCAAATACAGCAACACGAACTGTTTTACCTGTTCCGTGAGGAAGAACGATAGCACCGCGAACCATTTGGTCAGCATGACGTGGGTCAACATTCAAGTTCATTGCAATTTCAACTGTTTCGTCAAATTTTGCACTTTTTAAATCTTTTACAGTTGCAGACGCTTCTTCTACACCGTATGATTTTGTATTATCAATTTTTTCTAATAATTGTTTATATCTTTTGCTCATTACAAATCTCCATATTAATTCTGCCACATAATTTTAAATCATTGTGGTCGATGATTGTTTTTGAAATTAGTCTTTAATTTCTATACCGATTGAACGTGCAGAACCGGCTAATGTATTAGCAGCCATATCTTTGTCATCTGTATTTAAATCTTCAATTTTTGCTTCAACAACTTCCATAAGCTGTGCACGAGTCAATGAACCTACTTTGTTTTTAAGTGGGTTATCACTTCCTTTTTTAAGGCCAGCTGCTTTCATCAATAATTCAGATGCAGGTGGTTGTTTTGTAACAAAAGAGAAACTTCTGTCATTATAAACAGTAATAACAACAGGAACTTTGAATCCCATTTTATCTTTTGTTTTTTCATTAAACGCTTTACAGAATTCCATGATGTTAACACCACGTTGTCCTAGTGCTGGTCCTACTGGTGGTGCCGGGTTAGCTTTACCAGCTTCAATTTGTAGCTTGATATAATCCATGACTTTTTTTGCCATAATCTTTCCTTTTTATGAATTTAAATTATTTTTTCGACTTGAGTGTAAGAGATATCTACAGGTGTAGCTCTTCCAAAAATCGAAACATTAAGTTTTAGAGTACCATGTTCTAAATCATACTCGTCAACAGTTGCTGTAAAGTTAGCAAAAGGTCCATCAATAATACGAACAGTTTCACCATTATCAAAAAATACTTTTGGTTTTGGTGCTGCACGGTTATTTACACGATCTAAGATAACATTAATGTCATGTTCACTTAGAGGTGTAGGAACATTACCCTCACCGATAAAACCTGAAACTTTCGGTATAGATTGAATCATATGCTGTATTTCTGTATTTAAATCTATACGAGCAAATACATATCCAGAATATAAAGATCTTTCACTTACTTTTTTCTTTCCATCTTTTACTTCTATAACATCCTCAGTCGGGACAATTACATCTGTAATATAATCTTGTAAACCATGTTCTTCTATCATATTAAAGATTGCATCTCTAACCGTTCTGTCGCTACCATAGGTCTGTATAGAGTACCATTGATGTGCCATAACTAACTCCTTAACCTAAAATTACAGACATAATAGATGACATAAGTAAATCAACCAATGCAAGAAATGCAGCCACTGCTGAGACAACGATTACAACGGCGATATATGCTTGTTTTACCTGACCTTTGGTAGGAAAGATAACTTTACTTAACTCTAATCTTGCATTACTGATAACTTTACTTAAATTCATCTATTTCTTTCCATATATTGAAATGTCATTTATTATAAATAAAGCAGATCTGCTCTACTAATAATAAATGTGTGGCAGGCGTAGAGAGGCTCGAACTCCCAACACCCGGATTTGGAATCCGGTGCTCTACCATTGGAGCTATACGCCTAAAAAAAGAGCGAAGCTTACAGCTTCATCTCTTTGTGATTTGTGTGCTCTTTACACCATTTACAGTATTTTCTTACTGAAAATTTCTCAGTGTGAGTCTTTTTGTTTTTTGTTGTGTGATAATTACGTCTTGTACATTTCTCACAACCTAAGTGAATTGCTTCTCTCATGTTAAATTACCTTTTATAGGATTTTGCATATTCGCATGAGCGAATTATGCAAGAATCTCTGCAACAACACCAGCACCAACTGTTCTACCACCTTCACGGATAGCGAACTTAGTACCTTGTTCCATTGCAATTGGGTGAATTAACTCAGCAGTAATACTTACGTTATCACCTGGCATAACCATTTCAGTACCTTCTGGTAAAGTGATTGCTCCAGTAACGTCTGTTGTACGTACATAGAATTGTGGACGATAACCATTGAAGAATGGAGTATGACGACCACCCTCATCTTTACTTAGAACATAAATTTCTGCAGTAAACTTAGTATGAGGTGTAATTGTACCTGGCTTACAAAGTACTTGACCACGTTCAACTTCATCTTTCGCAATACCACGAACTAGGATACCACAGTTATCACCAGCTTCACCCTGCTCCATTTCTTTACGGAACATTTCAACACCAGTAACAGTAGTTTTTTGTGTATCTTTGATACCAACGATTTCTACTTCTTCACCGACTTTAACTACACCACGCTCGATACGTCCAGTAACAACTGTACCACGACCAGAGATTGAGAAAACATCTTCAACAGGCATTAAGAAATCTTTGTCAGTTTCACGTACTGGTTCAGGAATGTACTCATCAACAGTATCCATAAGTGCAACAATTTTTTCAGACCATTCACCAAGAGTACCAGTTTTTGCTTCTTCAAGAGCTTTAAGAGCAGAACCTGCAGTAATTGGTGTATCATCACCTGGGAATTCATACATATCTAAAAGTTCACGAATTTCCATTTCAACTAGTTCTAATAACTCTTCATCATCAACCATATCTTCTTTATTCATGAAAACAACGATATATGGTACACCAACTTGTTTTGAAAGAAGGATATGCTCACGAGTTTGTGGCATTGGGCCATCCGCTGCAGAAACAACAAGAATAGCACCATCCATTTGTGCAGCACCGGTAATCATGTTTTTAACATAATCCGCGTGACCTGGACAATCAACGTGTGCATAGTGACGTGTATCAGTTTCGTACTCTACGTGTGAAGTAGCGATAGTAATACCACGCTCTCTTTCTTCAGGTGCGTTATCGATTGCATCATAATCCATAAATTTTGCACCATTTTTAACTGCAAGCACTGCAGTAATAGCTGCTGTTAATGTTGTTTTACCGTGATCAACGTGACCAATAGTACCAATATTAACATGGGGTTTGTTACGTTCAAACTTTTCTTTTGCCATAGTTTTCTCCTACTTTAATTGTGAATTGAAATGGAATTATACCCAAAAATCATTCAATTATTGCTTAATTAAAACATAATCTTTGCTTTTATGGAGCTCACGAGCGGATTTGAACCGCCGACCTCTTCCTTACCAAGGAAGTGCTCTACCCCTGAGCCACGAGAGCAAACGAGATTATACTAAGCAATAATTGAATAATTCTTTTTTATTTTAATATTAGTTTTTTTGTGATTAGATTACTCTATAAATTTATTTTTACAAAAATATATAGATTATATGAAGTAAGATAGAAATTATACTTCAGCTTCCAGAATCACTAGTGGAGCGGGTGAAGGGATTCGAACCCTCGACAGCCTGCTTGGAAGGCAGGAACTCTAGCCACTGAGTTACACCCGCATGTGAATGGTGGTGGGAAGAGGAGTCGAACCTCTGAACCCATAGGGAGCAGATTTACAGTCTGCCGTCGTTGGCCACTTGACTATCCCACCACGTTTACATTTTAAAATGTTTTTCTGGTCTAACACTGTTTCTAATATTCAAAATTCAATGGTGCCGACACGAGGATTTGAACCCCGGGCCTGCTGATTACAAATCAGCTGCTCTAGCCAACTGAGCTATGTCGGCATCGAATTTGAGCCAGAATTATAGTGCAAAATAAAATCAATGTCAAGGGTTTTTGCTAAAAAGTTATAAAATCACCGTCTTTTAGTATAATCGGCTTGAAATTTCCCCTGAATGCTTCTATTTCTGTGGAAATTTCTTCCAAACATGATGGTTTTATATGATTAATGTAAAGAGTAATATCATCTCTTTTTAATTTTTTTAATGCTTGAAAAAGCAGTTTTGGTGTTAAATGTTTGCTTACTTCTGCCAATGTTTGCATATTTGATGAAAAAGAGCACTCCACTACTAATGATTTTATCTGCATATCATTATTTACAGTATTGATTATATTCTCCAATGAAAATGTATCTGCAGTAATGAGGACACCTGCATTATTTACTTTATATATGTATCCGCAACTTGGTACGGTGTGGTCGGTACGAACAGGTGTCAAAGTAGTCTGTTTATCTAGATGATATTCTTCATTTAAATATAATTCACTATATTTTACAGCTATTACATCAGAGTTTTCTAAAGGGATTTTAGAAAAATCCGGCCATATAATGTCATTTAAAAAGTGTTCTTTGAGTGCTTGAATTGTTTGCGGCAGTCCTATAATATTTAATGTTTTACTTCTTTTGCAAAAATAGTTATCTATAATATAAGCAATATCTGAGATATGATCAAGATGCGAATGTGTCAAATAGATGTTCTCTATATGTAAAGAGTCTTCTGCTAAAGCATCTAAAAGGTTCCCCGCATCTATAACCGTGTGACGGTTCAACATAAATGAGGTCGTGCCGAAACCCTTCGCTTTCGTTCCGTATGCTCCCAATATTTTGATACTGTTTTTATACATTCTATACACTTTTTGCTGTTTTGAAACTATTATAGCATTTATGTAGATATAATTGCATTAATAGTTTTTACAAAGGTATATGAATAATGTTAAAAATATTATTTTCCCCATCAGAAGGAAAAAAGAGCGGTAGCGATGAAAAGCCTAAAGAGCTTTTTGGTGCGCTAGATGCCAGAAAAGAAATTTTAGACACTTACAATAATATTGTTCTTAGCGGTGATGAAGAAAAAATAAAACAGTTATTTGGTTTTAAAAAATTCAGTGAATGTCAGCCATACATCAATGATCTATACAATTCACCTTTAATGGCTGCCATACAACGATACCAGGGTGTAGCCTATGATTATTTACAATATGCCTCGCTCACTCCGAATGCACAAACATTTTTAAAAAGCAATACCTTGATATTTTCAAATCTTTATGGTCCTATACTTGGCGGCGATATCATTGCTAATTATAAAGTAAAGCAAGGCAACAGCGTTGGAGATATTTCGCCAGACAAGTTTTATAAAGAACGCTTTTCCTATCAACTTGATTTATATCTTACAGGACATGATGTTTTAGATTTGCGGGCAGGTTACTATGACAAATTTTACAAACTCTCAAAACCTTACACTACTTTGAAGTTTTTAAAAAACGGTAAAACAGTTTCACACTGGGCCAAAGCATACCGAGGCATAGTTTTGCGTGAAATTGCTAAAGCCGGTGTAAACACTTTAGAAGATTATATGAAACTAGAGATAGAAAATTTGCAGATTCATGAGATAATAGAACAAAAACTAAAAAGAGAAATAGTTTACAATATAGTAGAATAGGAGACAAACATATGAAAGACTCACAAGAGTACAAAGATAAAAAAGCATTTTTTGAAAAAATCATCACTCTCTATGGCAGAAATGTTATCGTGGAAATTTTACAGGATAAATCCATTGAAATCCACAAACTGCATCTTGCTGATTCAAACAAACCGGACGGGGCTGTCAAAAAGATTCTTCTGCTTGCAAAAGAGAGAGATATTGAAATTGTGAAGCATGATAAAGCCGCTCTTTCACGCATAAGCAAAAATGCAAAACAGGATCAAGGTGTTGCGATTGATATTATTTCAAAAACATATTTACATGTAAACATGCTAAAAGAACTTACAAAGTACAGACTTATAGCACTTGACGGTATACAAAATCCTCAAAACTTAGGAATGATTATTCGCTCATGCGCGGCCGGAAACATTGACGGCATTATACTGCCAAAGAAAAACTCGGCAAAAATCTCTCCGCTTGTTGTAAAAGCAAGTGCCGGCACACTTTTCAAACTGCCTATATATTTTTGCAATACTCTCCAAGAGGTATTAACCGAGCAACAAGAAGCAAAAATCTACACACTCTCTTCATATGCCAAAACCACTATTTATGACATTCAAGAGAGTGAAAAAACAATATATGTTTTAGGAAATGAAAACGAGGGAGTGAGTCATGAAGTCGCGAAACTATGTAATAATTCTGTCTCAATTCCTATGAACAGAGGTGTAGAATCTTTAAACGTCGCTGTGACGGCTTCACTCATTGCATTTATGACATCATAATTTCATAAGGACGTTTAATCTCTCGAACGACCTCATCGACACTCATATGACGGGATTTCCTTAAAAATTCTTTGCCGTCTAAAAAAACTAAAATGGTAGGAATGGCAAAAACACTAAAATGTGCAGCAATCTCCTGCTCAATTGAAGTGTCAATGCTTATCACTGTAAACTCTTTAAAATTTTTATCTATTGCCTCTAGTAATTTTGGTTTAAGTGCATGGCATACATTACATGTAGGTGCTGAAAAGTATAACATCACTGCCAAATTTTCTTTTATTGTCTGCTCTATATTTTTTATTGTATTCATAATAAAATTATACTGTATAATTCTCTTATGAGTTCAATTATTTTTTCAATTCTCAGTATTTATGTTTTTATTCTTATGGGGTATATATCCAAAATGAGTTTTAAAGACAAAATTGATGAGCGGACTATTACCCTCTTGAATGTCTACTTTTTACAAGTTTTTTTAACCTTTTGGGGGCTTTTACTGCATCCTGTAAATATTACACTGCTCTATGCACCCGGTATATACCTCTTTATAGTTATTTTTGTACTACTTATTTCAGCACTTTTTGCTTCAAAACTTTTTTCACAAAAAAAAGAGTATTCCATTGCTATGGTGGCATCCATTATAGGAAACACGGGTAATCTGGGCATTCCTCTAAATATAGCAATTTTTGGTGAAGCTTCTATACCTTATACAACTGTTGTCAACCTTGTAAACGTATTTGTTGTCTATACTGTAGGTGTCTACTTTTATTCCCGTGGTAATTTTAATGCAAAAACATCACTAAAAAATATTATCAAACTGCCTATACTCTGGGCTGCTGTTATTGCTATTGTTTTAAGCGTCAATCACTATACACCTTCGGATGCAGTGATGAATATGCTGATGATGGGCGCTTATGCCTCTATGACTATGCAGCTTTTCCTGTTTGGTATCTACCTGTATGATATTAAAATACGAGAGATTAATAAAAAACTTATTACCTGGGTCATGTCGCTAAAGTTTATCTTCCTGCCGCTTATCGCTTTTATTATTTTATTTAATATCAACTTAGAGCCGATGATAAAAGGTATAATATTTATAGAACTTTTAATGCCTCTTGCCGTTGCCAATGTCAACCTTGCCTCATTGTATGATTGTGAACCAAAACTTGTAACAGCACTGGTTTTCATCTCCTCTGTTCTTTTTTTAGGTGTTATTTTTTTCGCAGTAAAAATACTCTCGTATCTAGCTTAAGAAGAACAGCTCAGTTTTATATTTTTTGCACTTTGGGTGTCGGTTTTGCAAGATACTCCAGCTCTTTGTATTCATCAAAAGGGGCAAGTGCCACACTCAGCAAATCTTTTACCATTGAGAAGTCGTATTTGCCTGCTTTTTCAATAGCCTCTTGGATGAAAAACCTGATATGCTTCTCATTGTTTCTAAAGCAGAATCCTCATCAAATCTCAATCTCGCACCGCTTTTAGAGGCACTGCCTCAAACCTATGAGGGCATTGCAAACAGGCTCAGTCCCTCTATGCATGGGTGGCCGATTATTACAGAAGTAGAAAAAGCGATATCACTGATACAGCTTCCCAAACCCAAAACAAATAAATGCAAAGTCGCAAGAGAGCCCAGCCAAGAGTCAAAAGAGGTTGTACTCAAGCGAAGAAGCATACATGTAATGGATAAAGAAAAATCTATGATTACAAAAGAGCAGTTTCATACGCTCTTAAAATCAATCGACTGTTCATTAGACGGCAAAGAAAACGCCATACATCTTGCGATATTTCTCCACCGTGAGAAGAGTATACTCAGGGGCTCTACTTAGTTGACAGCAGAATTCAAACAACATCACCGTATGAAAACAGGACATAGCCATTCATAAGTATTTGTGATATAATTATCATATGAATAAAATATTAGATTTTTTAACATTGGAAAGAGGAGATGATTTTTGCAATAGAAGATATATTGTCATAAAATTTGCACTCCTCTCCAGTATCGTTTTGTTTTCTCTTTTTATTTTTATTAATCTCTTTATGCATCAATATAAGGCATCTGTAATAGATTTCATATCTGCTTTTGTTGCCATCTTCGCATATATTTATATGCAAAATTCAAAAAATATCATTTTAACTATTCGTATTGCTACATTCAACATTGTTATCTTTTTTCTTATTTTTGCTTACATCTCTCAAGCTGAACATTTTTCTTTAATATGGACTATTTTTGTCCCTATTTTTGCCATCATTACTAACGGAAAGAGAGTAGGTTTATATTTTTCACTCCTTTTTTATGCAATACTTTTCGTGCTTTCATATCATTATATTAATGTATGGGATTCCGGCCAGTGGCTTTTTACTGATTGGATGCGATTAGTCCTTGCTTCAACTGTTTTAACGCTCTGTATGTATATCTATGAGGCACTTTTAGACAAAGCACAACAAGATTTACAACGTGCTAGAGCGAAAGAACTTCAAAGAACTAAAGAACTGCACCTCCAATCAATTACCGACCAGCTTACAGGTTTGTACAACAGAAGATATTATGACAACATGATAGTAAAACTCGCTGCTTTGGCTAAAAGACAAAATCTTTGCATCACATTTTTCATTTTAGATATTGACTATTTTAAATTATATAATGACAATTATGGACATATTCAGGGTGATGAAGCTCTTATTGAAGTAGCGCAGGTACTAAAAAAGCATATACAAAGAGGAGATGATTTCGTTTTTAGGCTCGGTGGGGAAGAGTTCGCAGGAATAATTCTCTCAAAAGAGAAACAAAAGGCACAACAATGGGCATCTCAACTTACAAAAATTATAGAAGATTTAAAAATAGAGCATAGAACATCAAAAATATCTGAGTTTTTAACAGTGAGTATAGGTATTGCCACGCTCTCACATCCGCAAGAGAACAATATAGGTTTACTTTATAAAGACGCCGACAAAGCTCTGTATACTGCCAAATATAATGGCAGAAACCAAAGCCAAATCAGTCAAGAATCAAACTAATTACTTTATTTTTGAAAGTACTGCATCTACAGTAAACCCGAATTTCTCAAACAGATCTTTTGCCGGTGCAGATGCACCAAATGTATCCATACCGATGACTTCATCAGCAAAACGGTACCACTCCAATCCACGAGCCGCTTCAATAGCCACTTTTTTCGTATCTGGAATTATGATTTCATCTATGTATGCTTTATCTTGCTCTATAAATAAATCATAACAAGGCACAGAAACAACATTTGCCGGTACACCTTTTTCATTGAGTGCTTCTTTTGTTTTTAGCGCCAATTCAACTTCACTTCCTGAAGCCATAAGCGTAATTACGGCATTTTCATCACTTGCTAAAAGATATCCACCACGGTTGATTTCACCTTTTACAGGAGCAGGTACAACTGCAAGACTTTGACGAGAACATACAAAAGCAGACGGCGAGTTCTCCATTGCAAGTGCTGTTTTCCAAGCCTCTATATTTTCCGCTCCATCAGCCGGACGCCATACATAAAAGTTAGGTAATGCACGAAACTGTGATAATTGTTCAATCGGCTCATGCGTAGGACCATCTTCACCTACACCGATACTGTCATGCGTCCATATAAAGAACTGTTGAATACCAGAGAGTGCCGCAATCCTCGCTGCAGGTTTCATATAATCTGAAAAAACAAAGAATGTAGAAGTAAACGGCATCAAAGGACCATAAAGTGCCATTGCATTTGCAATAGCCGCCATAGCATGCTCACGAATACCAAAATAGATATTTTTACCCTTAGGATAAACACCCATATCATTCAGATATGTTTTATTAGACGGGCTTAAATCTGCCGAGCCTCCTATAAATCCTGGAATAGCTTTGGCGATAGCATTCAGTATTTTTCCGTTTGTATTTCTTGTTGCGTCCGCTTTTTCAAAAGCCGGCCACTGTATTCTTGAATAATCATGGTTTAAAAGAGCTTTTAGTGCTTCATTTTGTTCCATTAAAGGAGCAGTTTTAAGTGAATGAATCCATTCGCGCTCTACTAAATCACCCTCTTCTATAGCACATCTAAAACGTATCATGACATCTTGGGGAACAAAGAACTTTTTCTCAGGATCAAAACCTGCACCTCTTTTTCCATCGGCAATAACATCTTCTCCAAGTGGAGCACCATGTGCATGGTGAGAACCTTCAAGAGGACCTGCACCCTTTGCAATGATAGTATTTGCTATAATTAAAACTGGTCTGTCAGCTTTTTTCGCCTGCGTTATAGTCGCATCAATTTCAATATAATCATGTCCGTTACACTCTAACACTTCCCAGCCCTGAGCTTCAAAACGTGCACGAATATCTTCAGAAATACTCAAGTCCGTATTTCCTTCAATAGTAATACGGTTTGAATCATAAATCAAAATGAGATTGTCAAGTTTATTGTGCCCTGCAAGTGAACAGGCCTCATAACTTATACCCTCTTCCAAGTCACCGTCACCACAAAGACAATACACATGATGATCAACGAGTTTTGCAGTTTCAGAGTTTACCTGTGCACCTACAAATTTTGAGGCCATTGAAAAACCAACAGCATTGGCAACACCTTGGCCCAAAGGACCTGTTGTAATTTCTACACCTTCAGTGTGACCGTATTCCGGATGTCCCGGTGTTTTTGAATCAAGTTGACGGAACTGCTTCAAGTCTTCCATCTCCAAGCCATATCCCCAAAGGTAATAGAGTGAATATATAAGACCCGTTGCATGCCCGCCTGAAAATACAAGTCTGTCACGATTAAGCCACTGAGGGTTTTTTGGATTATGATTGAGATGTTCACTTAAAACCACTGCAACATCTGCAAGCCCCATCGGTGCACCCGGATGGCCTGAATTAGCCTTTTGCACCATATCTGCTGCTAAAAATCTTATTGTGTTTGCCATTTTTTGACGCATTTTATTAGTATCCATATTATTGTTCCTTGTGTCTATTTATATACTTCGTTAATAAAGGTGACAACTCACGCTGTAAGCTCTCATCAAAATTACACATTTCATTATTTAGCTCATCTGCTAAAATATTTGCCTCATTTGTTGCTTCTTCAAGCCCCAAAATAGTAACAAAACTGTTTTTATCTTCATCATTATTTGTCAGTTTTCCTGCCTCCTGGGAGCTTTGGGTTACATCTAAAATATCGTCTTGAATCTGAAACAACAATCCTAGCTTAATTCCAAAATCATAGAGTTTATCTGCTGCATCATCCCGTCCAACAATCAAAGCTCCCATTTTTAAAGAAGCTGCAATGAGTTTTGCCGTTTTGTTTGTATGGAGTGTTTTAATATCTTCAACGGCTAAGGGCTTATTTTCAAAATAACAGTCAATCGCCTGCCCCAAAACCATACCGTTGAGTCCACCGTTACTTGCAAGTTCACGAATGAGTTTTACTCTTGTCTCATCTGAAAAAGGAGCATTTGCCAATACTTCAAAAGAGTAGGTATTGAGTGCATCTCCGACTAAAATCGCAGTTACTTCATCGAAGCTTACATGTAAAGTAGGTTTACCACGACGCAGGGGTGAATCATCCATAGCAGGCAGGTCATCGTGGATAAGAGAATAAGTATGCAAGAACTCTACTGCCAAGGCTGCATGTCTTGCAGATTCCAGCATTAAAGGGTTATAAGCTTTAACAACACCAAGTAAAAGCGCAGGACGAAATCTTTTGCCGCCGGCTTCAAGCATATTTTGCAATGCACTCTCGTAAGTAGGGTGAATGCTTTTTGATGTTGGTAAGTTGTCTAATAAAAATTGCTCGAAGTTTTGCATTTGAAATTGTATTGTTTTTCTACTTAATATTTACAAAAAACTGAAACTTATTACGCTCAAATAAAAGTGAGGAATAATCTTTAAAATTTTCTATATAGCGGCGCAGTTCATTCTGGTTTTGGACAGCAACTCCGTTTACCTGAATCAGCTTGTCTCCAATTTTAAGCCCGTAACTTTGAAACTTTTTATTCAAAGAGCTTACATGTAAGCCCTCATCAAAATAAATGCCTTTTTGTTCTAAAAATGTATCGCTCAAAAAACCGCCGCCATATCTTTGTCTGCTTTGGACTTTAAAGGTTAGAAACTTTGCACCGCGTTTTACTTTTACTGTATGTTTTGAGCCTAGGGGACTAAAAAGAATTTTTCTCATTAATGATGCGGCATTTTTAATTTTTTTATTATCATACATTACTATACAATCTTGCACTTTAAAAGGGTTGTTTGTTATAAATGGGTCACTTGCATTTACCAACACCAATCTATTTTCATCATGCACACGTATTCCAATATCAGAATAAAGGGCTGTTTTTGTTTTGAGAAAATATTGCAGATACTCTTTTTCAATAACTCCTTTGTAGCTTACTATGGCCTCTAAAGAGCAGCAACTACTGCTAATAATAGCCGGTGCAGGAAGTTTTTGATTATATTTTCCAAAAAAATTGAGTCCTATTTGATGCTGTACTATTCTGCTTTCTTTGGCCGTCTTATCATTAAGTATAGCTGTTCCAAGCTGTAGGCGCATATTAATATCATAGGGATAGGCAAAAGGTTTTTGATCTTCTATAAGATAAAGAGATAAGAATGGGTCATATTTTAAAATTTTAGATTTTGGCTTCTTATGTGAATAAACAATGCGCTGATCATATTTTATAGGAATATAAAGAGAATTTTGTTGCATAATTTTTGCATCTTTTGCTTTTTGAACACAGGAAGTATAGCCGCCTTTGCAGGCATAAAGATTTAGAAAAAGAAGATGAAACGCTATAAATAGGCGTAACACCTATTTTAGTCCACCAAGCATGCTCATTGCACTGCTTTGTTGATTTTGTTGTACCATTTTATTTGCATCATTGATGGCACCGATAAGCAATATCTGTAGGGCTTCTTTATCTTCTAAAAGTTCATCATCAATACTTAAATCAATAACTTCACCGTTACCGTTAAGTGTAAGCTCAATCAATCCGCCGCCGCTTTTTACGCTAAAAGTTTTAGAGGCAAGTTCTTCTTGAAGTTTTGCAGCATTTTCCTGCATCCCTTCAAGCATTTTTCCCATATCGCCCAAATTACTAAACATTATTCCATCTCACAATTAAATCTCTTCGTGGATTGCGTCTATATTGTTTTCATCATTTAAAAGAACAACACGGGGCTTATAATTTTCAAGCTCCCTTTCATCATATGTTGCATACGCAACGACTATGATTTTATCGCCTTTGTGCACTTTTCTTGCAGCTGCACCATTCAAGCAGATATCACGTTTTCCGCGCTCGCCTAAAATGATATAGGTAGAAAATCGCTCACCATTATTAATGTTAAGTATTTCTACTTTCTGTCCAACTCTCATCTTTGAAGCTTCTAACAACTCTTCATCTATAGTAATTGAGCCGACATAGTTTAAATTGGCATCAGTTACTGTAGCACGATGGATTTTGCTGTACAACATTTCTATCGTCATTATTTTATCTACCCATTTGCTTTTGCATATCAGCCGGTGAAATTGGTTCATCCCACATTTCAGCATCAATAACATATTCTTCAACTACATTACCGCCGATAATATGCTCAGAAATAATTTTATCGATTTTTTCTTTTGTAAGGCCTGCATACATTGTATGTCCCGGTTCAACAAGCATTACAGGCCCTGCAGAACAACGATTCATGCAAGATGTACGAATCGGCTGTACTGTTCCCATAATTCCTTCTTGCATCAATTTTTGAGCAAGATATTGAAATAAGTCCTGCGTTGCAGGTGTAACACATGAAGGTTTTGGCATACCTGGAGGAGCAGACTGCTCACACTTGAAGATATAAAATGCCGGTTGAGGGATTCCCATAGAAATTGTCCTTAATTTTTTCGCAATTATAACAAAAATATACTCTTATTTTCTAATAAGGCGAAAGAAGTTTGGTTTTTTAAGCTGATTTGTAAGTTTTTAACTCAAATTTAATAACTCTTTAACTACCTCTCTGTCATCAAAAGCAAACTTCTCATCATAAATAACCTGATATGCTTCATCACCTTTTCCAAGTATTACAACAACCTCTTCATCTTCTTGCATATCAAGTGCCATTTGTATTGCTTTTTTTCTATTGAGCTCAACTATGATATTTGTTTTATCTTGAATACCTTCTAAAATATCATCTATGATAATCTCGGGATCTTCATGACGCGGATTATCACTTGTAACAATCACTTTTTTAGCAAGACTTGCAGCTACCCTGCCCATAATAGGACGCTTTAGTCTGTCTCTGTCTCCGCCTGCACCAAAGACAACAATGAGCTCTTTTTCTTTTAGGGCATTGAGTACCTGTTGCATACCGTCTGGCGTATGCGCAAAGTCCACTATAACATTCGGTGCCGCACAGACCTGTTCCATTCTTCCGCTGACTCCTGCAAAATTATCGACAACGTCTGCTATTTCTTCTAAGGTTTTATCTGTTATAAGGTGCGTTGCTGCTATTGCTGCCATGAGATTATAGAGGTTGAAAAAACCATGAAGAGATGCGGTAAAAGGAACAATTTCTTGAAAATGCTGGATAATACCGCTTGAACCTTCATTGAGTGAGTATGCCATCAGTCTGTATGTAGCAGGATTCTCAATACCATATGTGTAGGCATTTTTAAAATTAAATGCGGCCTTTGGTTCATCTTTATTGATGAGTTTTTTGCTTTCATCTTGAAAGAAACCATTTTTTACTGCTATATATTCTTCTATAGTTTTATGATAATCCAAATGGTCTTGCGTAATATTTGTCAAAATTTTTAATTCAAACTTCAGACCTTCAATTCTTCGTTGCACCAAGGCATGTGAACTTACTTCCATGATAAAATATTCACATCCCGCACATACTGCCTGATAAATATGTTTATAGGTATTAAGCACAGAAGGCGTCGTCAGAGTTTTACCCTCACACACTTCATCATTCATAAAAAGGCCACGCGTCCCCTGCAGAGCAGCTTTATAGCCTAAATCAAGTAAAAATGAATAGATTGCACTTGCTGTAGTAGTTTTACCGTTTGTACCAGTAATACCAATAATCTTAATTTTATTGACACCAAAAAGTTCTGCGATGTCTTCTATTTTAATAATAGAGTGCGCATTATGTTGTTTTGCATCTTCCAAATAGGCTCTGTTTTGATGTGTCAATACAAAAGCTGTTTCTTCATCACACTCCCCAGAGTTTTCTGTTACGTATTTATAAGCCTGGTCTGGTAATTCAATTTTCAATACTTTTTCCCTGTGCCAGTTTTTTCAGTAATTTTCTCAAAAGTTTATCATCGGGGTATACACTTAATGCATTTTCTAAATATGTTAATGCCATTTGTGCGAAATCATGTTCTATTAATTTGTCTAAAAAATCTAAAAAATCTTCTTTACTTGTTATAATAACTCTGGTAGAGAACATAATATTTTCAAAAGTTTCTACAAAATCCCCACCCTCTTGCAAAATTTTCTGAAAATCACTGTAAAGAATTCCTTCTTCAAATTCTAATCTGTTACGCAAAGGTTCAGCGAAAACTTCACTTAATTTTTCTAAAGAACCATCCATACCTTCAAGTATTTCACTCATAATAGAGTCAGCCTCTTCTTTATCTTCTTCTCTGAGTATTTCATAATAATCAAATAGTGCTTCGGCACCTTCTTCTCCGCTCATAGCCATTTCAGAAAGTATAACACCGTTGAAAGCCTCTTTTGAGTTAGGATAATTTTGCAAAACCTGTGCAAATTTTTCTAAAGCACTTTTGTATTCTTCTTTTGAAAAGCTCTCTTTTGCCTGTGATAATATTTTATATTTACTTATTGTACCCATATCACCTCTATAAATTGTCTATGTCGTTTTCCATGCCGGCAGGAACATTTACAACAGTGATTTCAGGATGAATATCCATTCTCAACTGTCTTTCAACTCCATACTTTAATGTACTGCCGCTACTTGCACACCCTATACATGCACCTTTTAATTGTACATACACATTGCCATTCTTCACTGTAATAAAATCTATATCTCCACCATCAAGTGCTAAAGAAGGACGTACCTTGTCTATTACATGTTTAACCGGCTCTAATAACTCTTCGTCTGAAAATGGAATCATTTCTATCCTTTTTTGTTTATAACACTTTTATTATCATAAAATATGACAAAATCGCTTAACAAGTCATAAAATTATTATGCTAACTTAAAACTAAATTTTAATCAAGACAGATGTTTTCACGCATAGCCATAATTTCTTGTACATATGATGGTTTTCTCATTCCCACGAGAATGTAATCAATTGCATCTTGCTTGCATAAAAATTCCAAAGCACACTCTTGCACTTTTTTATGACACCCTTTAAATTCTTCTTTGAGTTCAGCTCTGACACGTTTTGAACACTCATAGGCAACCATGATTCTATATTCTTGTAAAAACAGATCAACAAATCGCAACAGCTCATCCAAAGTATCCGGTTGGATATTTTGCAAAGCCTGTTTGATATGAGGAATAATTTGTGAATGTAAAAAGGTATCATATTCACCTACCCAGCCAAATTTATGTTTGTTCGTATCCATTTGTTCAATCAAATTATACAACGATTTGAGTAAATCATTATCACAAGCCTGCAGTAATTCATTAAGGTAATAATAGTACTCTTTACTCTCCGAATATTCTGCCAGTCTATACATTAAATTCTCTTTTTGTGCATTTAACGGACGGTTAGCAAGTACCCGAAGTCCCTGTTTTTTTGCCCAAGCAGCACACTTTAAACCCTCTTTCTCTACTATATTTACTGGCAGCTGCACAGTTGAGAAGCTGTGTTTTTTATTGCCTGCCTCTTGTGCAGCATTTTGTGCAAGTGTGAGTAAATCTTCATACGGTAAAAATTTCGGATCGTTTTTTGCCTTTGCAAAACTGTTTGAACTGATACCGTAAGAGTTTATGCGACCCTCTTTCACTTCCTCTTCCAAGCCTATAAACGCTTCATACAATCTTTGATACATACTATCTAGTATTTCATCTCTTTTTTTACCTTTATTCAAAGCATCCAATATAAAATACTCAGGATTATGAATTAAATAACAATCAATTTTGCTCATTTGTAGTCTCTCTAAAGAGGCATCGAGCTGTTTTTTCATAAATGAATTTGCTATAGAGTGGTAACAGCTTTGATTAAATTCCACAACATCTTCAAAAGTTTCTTCTTTGTGTGCAAGCATATTTGAGCCTTGAATATATCCGTATTTGCTTACAATTTTAATCTTATCTCTTATGGCATCAGGAAAATTACGCAATACTTTGCCTATAGCCCTCTCAGCACCGCCGTCTGTATAGTTTGTAGAGGTGTCAATTAAATCTATGCCTGCATCAACAGCTTCTTTTAATGCTTCAATATGGAGGGGATTTTCATCTGTAATTCTGTAAGTTCCGAATGCGAAAGTACTCATAATGCTATCCTGTAATGTAAAGTATTTTAGAATTGGGAATTTCTTAATCTCTCAAAAAACTTCGTTTTTTGTAGCTTTAGGGGGTTGTAGGGACTTTGGTCCCTGCACCAATAATGGATTACTCCATTATTGGTATAAATAATAATTTATACTAATTCGATAAATGCCATCGGTGTAGCATCACCACGACGAATACGAGTTCTAGTAATTCTAGTATATCCACCAGCACGATCAACGTACTTAGGTGCTAACTCATTTACTAAAGTTTTAGTTGCTTCTTTACTTTGAAGCGCAGCAAATACTGCTCTGTGCGCATTTGAGTCATTTTTACCAGCAGTTGTGATAAGTTTCTCAATATAAGAGCGAAGCTCTTTTGCTTTTACAGCAGTTGTTTCAATTTTACCATGTTCTATTAACGAAATACTAAGGTTCTTTAAAAGAGCAGCACGGTGTGCACTTGTACGACCTAGTTTACGATATCCATGACGGTGTCTCATATCTAATTCCTCTTATTACGCCTGTACGGCTTCTATTTTCTTTTTCAGTGCAGTGACTACATCATCAGCTAAATCAGCACCAACTTCAAAACCAAATTCTTGAATTTTTTCTACGATTTCATCATAAGATTTTTTTCCAAGATTTTTAACATTTTTCAAATCATTTGTACTCATAAGTACAATTTCACCGATGAGTTTAATGCTTGAGCGATCAAGACAGTTAAAACTACGTGCACTTAATCCTAAACTATCAATATTAGTTGTTAGTTTTTTCAAATCAGGTGATTCTTCAACTCTCTCAATTGTAGCAGGAGCTTTAATACTGATTTCTGAATTAAATACAGCTAACTGTGCATACATTACTTCTAAAGAGTTTCTAAATGCATCAATAGGAGAAATCTGTCCATCAGTTTTGATATTCATAATAACTCTTTCAAAGTTAGGGTTATCTTCTACCAATACATTGTCAATTTTATACGTTGCGCTTCTTACCGGAGTAAAATAAGCATCTAACGCAATATAATCATCATCAGCAACTTCTACAGCCGTATCTTCACTCGCTACATAGCCAATCCCTTGAGCAATCTTAAGTGTGAAGTTAAGTGTTGAATCTTCATTTAAAGTTGCAAGCGGAGCATCAGGTGTTACCACCTCTACTTCATCATTGCTAAGATCTGCACCTTTAATAGTACACGGTCCCGCAAAGCTGTAATTAATCTCTGCCTGTGTTGCATCATTGTTTAATTTAAAGCGAATCTCTTTAAGATTTAAGATAAAATCTGAAATATCTTCAAGCATACCACGAACTGAGTCAAACTCATGTTTAGCACCCTCGATTTTAATAGCAATTGGCGCATAACCAACCGAGCTGCTTAATAGAAAACGGCGAAGTGGATGAGCCAACGATATAGCATACCCTACTTCAAAAGGGTATGCCATGATATTTGCTTCATTATCACTTATTTGTTCTACCTCAAACTCTTGTGGAGCAAGTGGAGTAGTTTTAATCTTTTTCATATCTTTTACGCCTTTTATATTAAATTATTATTTCGAGTAAAGCTCAACGATTAAACGTTCTTCAACTGGAATAACAACTTCTTCACGCTCTGGAAGACGAGTAAAGATACCATACACTTTTTCAGCATCGATGTCTACCCATGGAGCAAGACCAGTTTGGTTTGTAAGCTCGATAGCACGAACAACTTGATTGTTAGCTTTACTAGCTTCTTTCACTTCTATTTTTTGACCCGGTTTAACACGGTAAGAAGGAATATCAAGTTTTTTACCATCAACTAAGATGTGACCATGTGTTACTAGTTGACGAGCAAATCTACGAGTAGATGCAAATCCCATTCTATAAACAACATTGTCTAATCTTTGCTCAATTAATGTAATAAGGTTTGTACCTGTATTTCCATCACGACGTTTTGCTTCAACGAATAAAGCACGGAATTGCTTTTCAGAAATACCATACATGAATTTCGCTTTTTGCTTTTCATTAAGTTGTAAACCATACTCAGAAACTTTTTTACGACGTTGGCCATGTTGACCTGGACCGTAAGGACGCTTTTCTAAAGCAGATTTTCCTGCTAAACGACGCTCACCTTTTAAGTTTAGGCTTACTCCGAATCTTCTTTCGATCTTTTCTACTGGACCTCTATATCTTGCCATCAGTAATCTCCTTAAACTCTACGACGCTTAGGCGCGCGACAACCGTTGTGTGGTAATGGTGTAACATCTTTCATAAATGTAACACGGATTCCTTCGATAGCACCGACAGCTTTCACTGCAGTTTCACGACCAGAACCAGGACCTTGAACTTTAATACCAAGTTCTTTAATACCATGTACTTGAGCTTTTGCAACTGCATCTTCAACAGCCGCTTGTGCAGCAAATGGAGTTGATTTTTTAGAACCTTTAAAACCAAGGCTTCCAGCAGAACTCCAAGCAATCATATTACCCATTTCATCTGTAATAGTTACAAGAGTATTATTAAATGATGCCGCAATATGAACAATACCACGTGATATATTCTTTTTTACTACTTTTTTTCTAACAGCTTTTCTTTTTGCCATACTATAATTCCTTACGCTGCGCCGACAGTTTTACGTTTACCCTTACGAGTACGCGCATTTGTCTTAGTTTTTTGACCACGACATGGAAGACCACGACGGTGACGTAGACCACGGTATGAACCTAAATCCATAAGTGCCTTAATATCCATTGCAACTTTTTTACGTAAATCACCCTCAACCATATGGTTTTCACGGATTTCTTTCGTAATCGCTGCTACATCTTCTTCGTTTAATTCGAAAACTCTTTTGTTATAGTCTATCCCTGTTGCGTCTAATATTTGACGAGCAGTATGAAGACCAATACCATAGATGTATGTTAATCCATACTCTATACGTTTTTTCTTAGGTAAATCTACACCAGAAATACGAGCCATGGTTATCCTTGTCTCTGTTTATGTTTAGGGTTCTTGCAGATTACTCTTACAATACCTCTTCTTTTGATAACTTTGCAGTCATCACACATCTTTTTCACTGAAGCTCTTACTTTCATCGTAAGTCCTTATTAGTCGTTGTCTTTACTGTTTTCAGGCAAAGAATTCTATTTATTCGCTTGCCAATACTTTTATCTTCTATACATTATATATTAAAGATAGAAATACTCTTCTCTTTTGTTAAAACAGTAAAGCGGATGGGAATTATACACAAATTAATGTAAAAGTATTATTAAATCTCATTTATTTAACAATTCTAACTTCTTGTGTTTCAATTCTAGATATTGCATTGAATAATCCTGTAAACACAACAAAGAAAACCATCGGATTCATAGTATGGAATGTATTATGCGTGCAGGAAAAAAGTATAAATGATATAACAAACATTAAATTTAAAATATAATACTGCTTTGTTTTAAATTTTAAACTCAATAATGAATAAAATATTGCCAATAAAATTATTAAACCTAATATACCAAGCTGTGCTGCCGTATTGATAAAAACATTATGAAAATCTCCAAATATATGCATATCTCTTGTTTTATAATGATTTTTAGCACTATAAATATTGGCATCTTTCATAACATTCCCAATACCGGTTCCTTTTATAAAATTATCTAAAAAGGTTTCTGTTCCTATTTTTATCATAACAATTCTCATACCACCCTGATCAGTATAATCTTTTTTATCGATAGCCTTATGCAAACCACTTTGTAATTGATGAATTCTAGAATTAAAATTGCTGCTAAAATTATATGCAAGTAATAGAATTGTAATGATTATAACCGTAGATAATATAATAGCCTTTATTTTGCTTTTCATAAACATGAAAAAGAGCGTAAAAAGTAAAATAACGAAGAGAAGCTGTCCTGTTCTGCCGCCATTTATAAATAAATTTATAGTCAATGTAATAAAAAATAAAATATTAAATATCTTGTACCTTAATTCTTTTGCCATAAAAAAATTTATTAATAATATAGTGCTTGTAAATGCCAAAATCACACTATAGGTGATGTGATGCATAAACGGTGTAGGAAATTCCGGGGTGGCATGCTTATATGTAAATAATTTAAAATATATACCATAAGACATTATCTCACTAATAAATACACTTGCTACAAATGCTGAAAGAACATAATTAATGTATTTTTTCTCTAATGCGGTATATATGATGGGAATCATTAAAAAATGATGATATTTTCCAATGTAATTAAGTGCGAATATTGTATCTGAAGCCCATAGAATCGAGATAACATTATAAAGAATGAAAAGCGAGATAAATATTATAAATTTACTTGATTTTAAAAGTTTAATTTTATGATTCCAATTATCTTGATATATCCATAGTAATATCATTAACACTTCTATAATATTAACAGCTGCTTTTGAGATAGGAAAACTAAAAGCATATGCAATTATAAGATAATTAATGTAAGTATTTATATCCTTTTTAAACAAATTTTTCATTTTGCTCCAATTTTTGAAAACACTACTTTAACCGTTTTAATAAGAATAACGAAGTCAGCCCATAAAGACCAGTTTTTAATATACCATACTTCCAGCTCATTTCTTTGTTTAAAAGTCAAATTATTTCTACCGCTTACTTGCCATAATCCTGTGATGCCGGGTTTGACTTTAAGTATAAAGTTTTTATCTTCTCCAAGTTTATCAGATTCATTTAGCATATAAGGACGAGGACCGACTAGGCTCATCTCACCTTTTAGTACATTGATAATCTGCGGTAATTCATCCATTGAAGTTGTTCTTAAAAGTCTGCCGATTTTTGTTACACGAGGATCATTTTTGTACTTATGATACTCTTCATAGTATTTAACTTCATCGGGGTTACTTTTTAAATAATTTTTTAGGATATCGTCCGCATTTTTATACATAGTTCTATATTTATAACATACAAAATTATTATCATCTTTGCCTAATCTATCTTGCTTAAAAAATACAGCCCCTTTGGAATCTAAGATAATAGCTAAACTAATTACAGCGTGAATAAGCAAAAAGAACGGCATTATCATCAAAGTAACAAACAGGTCAAACAGGTTTTTTATCCATATATTTATTTTTAAAAGAAGTTTATTTTCTACCTGTATCGTACTGTACCTTATATTTGAGTACTCCATAATATTTGAATTGGCAAAGTTTATATTTGTCACATAAGGTACAATATAAACCGCGGTGTTAGCCTCTAAATATTTTGTGATTTTATGATTCACTTCTTCTACACTCATTCCCTGCGAGGATATAATAACCGTATCATACTCTTTATCATCACTTTCCATACCAATATACCAATTATCACGCAGCTCTTTTTTTAAGACTTCTACCTGATTGTTATCTCCCATTACCAACACTTTTTTCTTAAAAAATGGAAATTTGTATATGATTCTTTTTTCAAATCTTTTAGCTATCGGCATGAGAAAAACTGCAAACAAAAAATAGATACTAATAAAAAGCCGTGAATAGCCAAATGATGTTTTTGTAAGTGTCAGTAGTGCTAACACGATAAAATATGCCAAAATCAAAGATTTTAGAATTTTTTTCGTCTCTTGCCAAAAATCATATTGCAGAGTATATATCTTTTCATAATACATCAGTGCAACTATAATAAATACAACAAATGCGAATTCATTCAAAGTGTATGGACTAAATTCAGCTATTCCTGAAGTCTTAATACTAGTCCTTAAAAAAATAGCTAAATAAAATATACCGATCAATAATAAAATATCAAGAAGAAGAATAAATATATTTAATAAATGTTTTTTCATAAATAAAATTATATCTACTTTATTCTTGAAGAGTATTTTATATCTAAAAATAATCTTTCATATGAATCAATAATTTTATCCCATTGGTAAAGTTTTTCTATTTTTATTAAATTATTTTCTACTTTGTGAAGATATTTCTCTTTAACTATACTATTAATAATTATTGCAACATCTTTTTTATTTTGAAAATAAAAAGCATCTTCATCTAAAATAGATTCATTAAATTCATTTTTATTTGCACATATTAATGCACTTGAACCCATAGCTTCTAAAAGTGATGGATTGGTACCGCCTACGGTATGCCCATGAAAGTAAAGATTTGAGTAATATCTTAAATTATTTAAAATATTTATATCATAAATCGCACCGGTAAAAATTATATTTAAATATTTACTAAATTTATTTGTTATATATTCACCATATGAAGTATTAATATTTCCAATAACTAAAAACTTCATATTTTTTTGAGATAAACACACTCCTTCCAAAATCATTTCTATACTATTCTCCGGTTCTATTCTTGCAATCAACATATTGTAATTAAACTGTGTTAAATTGAACTTTTTTATTACTTTGTCATCAGGATTCTTAAATACATCCGATCCATACGGTATATAAGTAGATTCAATATTATATTTTTTCTTTAGATAATTTTGAATACCAACGGAGTCGCTTACAAGATAATCACTTCTTTTCACTGCAAGAGATTCCGCCCACTTTAAAAACATTTGAACTTTCTTGGAATATTTTGTACGCTTCCATTCTAAACCGTCCATATTTGTCACAATAATAGAATCTTTTGGATGCAGCTTAAAAAATACCGAACTACTGGTATATCCCAACTGTAAGATAACATCATATTTTTCTTTTCTTGTATCTATAATTGATAAAAAATCATATATTAATTGACCTATTGTTCCAATTTTATCCTCCGGATCATATATATGTTTTATTCTTACACCATTGTAATAATCTTCTTTATAACTATGATTGTGTGAATTGTAAACAGTGACTTCATGCTTTCTTTTTACTAAAGCAACCGCTAAATGCTCGGCAAACTGTTCAAATCCTCCGTAATTATTTGGTATGCCTCTTGTTCCCAGAATTGCTATTTTCACTATTTAAGCCTCTTGATATTCAATATTACTTTGTGAAAGATAACTCTGCTTAAACTAATTTCAAAATCAAAATAACTATATTTCTTTTTAAAATTAGAAAAATGGATGAACAAGTCAATAATTTTTTGAATAAAATATTTAATTCCTTTATTTGATGAACCTAAAACATTATGTTCATGCTGCCTATAAATAGTCAAAGGTTCTTCAATATATGCATATTTTCCATATTTTACAATATTGGCTGCTATCCAATGATCATGATAAATATAGTTTAGAGGCATTGGAGACATCTTATGCAGTGCGTATTCATTTATCATGATTGTTGATCCTGTTACGACATTTAATGACAATATATCATATAAATTTTTCATAATATCTATATCTAGTTTTTCACTTTTCCACATAGAAGTAGAAATGATTTCCAAATTATTGTTAGCCACAATCAGATTTGAAAACACCATTAAAGGAAAGTTTGAATATTTTTTCTCTAGTTCAAGCATTTTATTTAAGGTATATTCAACTTTATTATCGAGCCATACATCATCCTGATCACAAAACATAAAATATTTGTACTTGTTTAATTTTTTTGCATATTCCAATAGAATACTAAAATTACTTTGTGCTCTTGTTGAAAGTAAATCATCTTCTAAAAAATAAATATTATCATAATTGTCTACATAGTCTTTTATAATTTTTATGGAATTGTCAGTTGAACCATCATCTCTGATAATAATATCAACTTTCACGCTTTGATTTGTTAAGCTCTCTATCTGCTGAGTGAGATATTTTTCGCCATTATATACTGCTAGTAAAATTACTATATTATTAAGTGTTTTTTTCATTGATAATTATCAACCTTATTGGCAAATACATTTTACTTCTTTGTTCTATGCAAATGCTTTTGAATTAAAGAAACATCATAATCAGATATTTTTTTAATAACATCCTCAAAATCCAGTATATTAATTTTTAAAGGATTATCTCTCAATAATTCCACTTTTAAAAAAGGCATTTTTGATACCAACAAAAGTTCTTTCCAATACTGATGTGTTATATTTACAGATAACGAATTTTGAAATACACTTCTGCCCTCAAAGAGAGAAATTATCTTTTTAAAAATTTTATAAAAAGTAACTCTTCTTAATTTTACAGTATATTTTTCCATAAATACCGGTTTATACTCAGCATATGAAGCTAATTTAAATCCTAATGACAAAAGTTTTGCACTAAAACCAACTTCATAAGTTTCTATAATCTTTCGCTTATTATCAAGAACTTTTACATTTTTCCAGAAGTCTGAAAAATATGAAGACAAAAGAACTGTTTTTTTACACACCAAGAAATAACTTTGTAAATGCAAAGATATTTCTTGTCCTGATGTCATACCCCAGACATCACACTGTTTATTTTTCATTGCATTAAAAACATTCTCTAGCGGATAAAAAGGTCCATATACACTATCATTGCATATTATGATTTCATCATATTTTATATAATCAAAGCTTTCTAGCCCAATTTTATAGCTCATAAAATCATATCCTATATTATCTCTAATTATTACTTTAGCACATATTCGGCTTAATAATTCTATATCTTTTTGGGTTAAATCAGCAGTTGAGACAAAAACGATATAATTAGAAATTTTACTCAATTCTTTTAAATATACATATACATATTGATCAACAACATTATCTATATCGTAATGGGCAAAAACAACTGCTCTGTTCATCTAATTCCTAATCATTTATATATTTATTAACCCTGTATTTCTATCAGCTTTTACATAATCTTTACATTTATCTACAACTTCTTGAGATAATTCAAGATTTAAAAAATCTGCTAAAGTTTGAATTAAATTTTCTTTATCCCTTAATGATCTCTCATAACTTATTAAAAGTAACGGATAATTCTTTTGTTGAATAAATTTCGTTACATTCACAAGTTCTTTAAATCTATGATTTACAACAAACTCTAATGTACTAATTATATCTTTATGAATACCGTCATTAATCTCTTTTTGTGTAATTGCCAGTGGATCTCTGTATATTATAATGCAGTACGGTTCTCTTAAAAATGAATCTATTTTATCAAAATACATCATTCCTTGAGGGTCTTTCCATCCCCAAACTTTATACTGTTCATTTTTTTTATTTATTAAATTTATTAATTTTTTCTTGACTTTCTCATGTCCCTCGCTGTGAATATTATATATATCTTCAATTGGATTGGAAGCGTGCAAAAAATCTTTATCTTCATTTGTGTCCGGATCTAAATCATCCCCCATATTGACACCCATAATTCTAAGTAGCCCTGAAACCATAGATGTTCCGCCTCGTGCTGATCCAAGAGCACAAATCGTTTTTCTCTCACTCTTTTTTGTTGCTCGGTTGATTATATTGTAACCGCTTATTTTATTTGTTTTTTTTTCAACCTTTTTTAAATGAGATGATATTAGATTAAAATCATATATATAGTCATCTTTCTTAGCCAATATCTTAATATAATCCAAATTGTTCATTTTAATGGGATTATCTCTTAGTAATTCAACTTTTATAAAAGGGAATTTGAATTTTTCAATAAGTTCTTTCCATCCAATATGAGTTACATTTATTGTATAATTAGCAATACTTGCTTTTAATCCGGCCGGTAGTGAAAGATTTTGCTTTAATAAGGTTGTACATACATCTTGTACCGCTATATAACTGCCAAGCTTAAAGTGTTTAGCGAGTAATTTACTCAGTCCAATTTCATATGCTTCTATTAATTGCGCTTTATCTTCAATAACTTTCATCTCTTTAAAAAAATCAATAAAAATATTTGACTTTATGGCCTGTTGATTAAAAACCAAAAAATAACTCTGCAAATGGTAGCTGCTATAAAAATTATCCGTTAATCCCCAAATATCATAATTTTTCTTTTGCATAGAATTAAATATTGTTTTTAAATTATATAAAGGACCGTAAACGCTGTCATTAGCTAAAATCAATGTTTTGCAATTAATACTATTTTCTATAATATAGTCTAAACCGATTTTCCATGAAGCAAAATCATAACCAATGTTTTCTCTAACTATATTAATAGAAACATATTGATTTAATTTCTCTAATTCATTCATTTTCATATCTTCACATACTGTAACAAATATAATATCAATATCTATTTTCTTTAATTCCTTAATATAGTTCACAACATAGTCGTCAATAATGTTATCTTTATCATAGTGCGCAAAAATACAAACAGAATCATTTTTAAGAGCATTGTTGACTTTAACGTATTTATATTTTGGGATAGAGACAGCATCGGAAGATTTATTACTATAATTTGACTTAGAAGTTTTTCTTCCTTCGTTCTTTCCATGTAATATATAATGCGCTAAAGGATTCACTCCTTTTTCTTTAACATCATTATATGTACTTAAATAAAAACTAGTGTCAAACTTGTCACTGGGATTTCGCCCTTCATCAGCTCCATATTTTATATAATGCCATATAGGGTCTATATCCATTGCTCTAATATCCGTATAGGTAAACAGGTAATATTTTATATCAAACAGGTCACTCTTTTTTATGGCTTTATACCATTTGATTTGTTTTAGTTTTTTTATCATTTTGTAAACCTTTTGATTCTTCTTAGTATCTTTGTGAACTTCCAGCTTCTACTGGTATAAATTAAAACTAATTCATCTTTTAAAGATTCTATTTCTTTATTCTTACTTTTGATCATTTTGTCTTTTTGAGTTAAATCCTCTTTGACTTGTATCAGCTCTTTGTCTTTTTGTGTTAAACTCTCTTTGGCCTGTGTCAGCTCTTTGTCTTTTTGGGTTAAACTCTCTTTGGCCTGTGTCAGCTCTTTGTCTTTTTGGGCTAAATTCTCTTTGACTTCTGTCAGCTCTTTATCTTTTTGAGCTATTGTTTCTTGGCTTTGTGTGAGGGTCTCTTTGGTCTGGGCAAGCTCTTTATCTTTTTGAGCTATTGTTTCTTGGCTTTGTGTGAGGGTCTCTTTGGTCTGGGCAAGCTCTTTATCTTTTTGAGCTATTGTTTCTTGGCTTTGTGTGAGGGTCTCTTTGGTTTTTTGCAGTTCCTCCAAAAAATTTATAATCTCCCTATTATAAAAAAGTTTTTGATAACTAAAAAACTCATTTCTCAGTTCATCAAACTTTTTTAAAACGCTTTTATTGTTAAAACAATCTTTTAAAGCAAGAACTTTTTGCACCATTGTAGGAATTTTACTAGATAAGTTATCTATAGAAATGTTATGGTGTTTTAAACCAGCTTCTAAAAACTTCTCTATTTCTTGTCTATTCTTTAAATATTTTTCATCCAAATCAATATTTAATGATTTAGCAATCATTTTGACAGTATCAGTAGTTTCATTTATGAGATTATCAAAATCCACAAAAACTCTTTCATATCCTCTACTCTGTTTCTCAGCAAGTAAGAAATAATACCCCCAAAGCAGCATTCCTTTTTCCATACTTATTCCATCTCTTGTATGTAAAGAGTTCGCCACTTCTACAGGGTTTCGGTATGGTAAGATCACTTTAATATCTATATGTAATTCTTCAAGTGCTTTTTTATAAACAGGAAACAAAAATGCAAGTCTAGGATCTTTTATGGCAAAAATATTACTATATTCAAACTCTTTTTTGATGATCTTTTTTAGCTCATCAATATTTTTAATATTTTCAAGTTTCTCTTCATTGTAAAAAATATCATCCCACGAACTATTACATTCAAAAAGTAGTTTTTCATTAACTTTAAAAAGTTCATTATTTTCAAAGTAACCTTTTTCATTCGCATGGTTTGCGGCCATAAGCTCACTGCCTAGATATATATCACACATATTAAGGACACCTGTCAAAGCACTTGTTCCGCTTCTATGCATTCCTAATACCAATATAGCTGTTTGTCGCATTTAATTGTTCCCTTCTTTCCATATACTTAAATTACGTTCAAGAATACTTTCTAATATATTTATTTCTTTTTTATAAATTTGATTTAATACCTTTCTCGTTTCAGTTTTCATCTTATTATATTTATTTTGAAATACAACTTGATTCTCTATTTGCAAATTTTTTGTACTTACATCTATTTCTAAAAAATCCAATATCTCATATATATACTTTTTTTGTTCTTGAACAAACTCTTCATATATAATGAACTTAAATTGTTCCTTATTGAAATATTTAAAATAATTTAATATTTGATTGGAATAAAACCCTCTTTTTAGATATGTAAAATTTACATAGTCTGAATATTCTTTCAATCTATAATTTTCATATATTAATGCCTGCTCAAAACTCAAACTTTCATGCCCTTGTGTTAAAAAGGACATATTATATTGAGAATAAGCTCTATCGACAGGATTCCTAAGAAGAACAATAAATTTAATCTTTTTATTGCCCAAAGATTCTCTAATCCTCTCTGGAGCTTCATCAAAAAAAATATAAGCAGGCGTAATCTCTCCTCTTATCTGATCTTTTTTAGCATCTTTAAAGTATTCTAAATAATAATTCATCCCTCTATTATAATTTTTAATATCATCAAAAAAATGCAATTCTTTTCTCTCAGGTAAAAAAATATCATCTATCTTTTTTAAATGTTCATAGAGCAATGTTGTACCCGATTTTTGTGCACCAATACATAAAAAATCAATCACTTCTAATCACCTCACAATTATCAATACAATTTACAGAAGATGTACATATCATTTTTTCTATATGCATAACTTTAAATGCATAAGTATCTACAATACGATGTATATGTTTTTTAAACGAACTACATCCTGCATTTAAAAAATATTCTCCTTCGTTAAATAAACATTTAAAAGAAAATTTTATCATATAGTTACCTTCAGGAACAATATCTATCCCTTGGTGCTCTCTCATAGAATACGAACCACCAGCTATGGCTACCCCCAGTGTATTTTTTATTAAAAAACCAAATCTTACATCTTCTGTCTTATTTTTTACATTAACTACATAAGAATAGATGTAGTTATATCCATGTATCAAAACATTAACCTCTCTTCCATCAAGAGTAGTGACTTTTATATCGCTTATTTTTGCACCTTTTTCTTCATAGTAGATTGTTGATTTTGGTTTAAGTGATGGGTCATAAAATTCTTCAATCGCATGTTTTGCTTTTTTTTGAACTTCTTTCTTTTTAGATTTATCTTTTTTTTCTGATTTTTTTTCTAACTCTTGCAACTCTGCTTCAATAATAGCTTTATCAATCATATTTTTATTTGCATTTTTCATATAAAGTCCAGTAACAAGTTTAGGTTTGCCCTCTATGATTTTCTCACCATTGCTCAGCCAGATAGCACGACTACAAAGACTCACTATACTTCCTTCACTATGACTTACAAAGAGTATGGTAGTCCCTGCTTCTCTTATCTGCTCCATTTTTGCAAAACATTTTCTTTGAAAGGCCGCATCACCCACAGCTAAGGCTTCATCAACTATGAGTAAGTCTGGTTCTATGTTTATGGCTACTGCAAACCCTAGTCTTGCTTTCATTCCACTGCTGTATGTTTTTATGGGCTGGTGGATAAACTCACCAAGTTCTGCAAACTCTAGTATCTCTTTTATTTTTTTATCCGTATCTTTCTTAGACATACCATTGATAGAAGTATTTAAGTATATATTTTCAAGTCCACTCATTTCAGGGTTAAATCCAGCACCAAGCTCAAGTATAGCAGATATCTTTCCATGCACATTTACTCTTCCAGCTGATGGCGTTAAAACACCTGTTATTATTTTAAGAAGAGTGGATTTTCCACTACCGTTTCTACCTATAATACCTACAGTTTCACCTTTTTTTATCTCAAAACTTACATCTTTAAGAGCATGAAAATTCTTATGATGTGCCTTCCCCAATGGATTAAGCGCTTCCTTAAGTCTGTCTATAGGCTCTTTATAGAGTTTGTATATTTTTGTAAGGTTTTGTACTTTTATGGCTATATTTTTATTCATTACAGTACATCTCCAAAATGAGGTCTGAGTCTTTTAAAAACTATGGCACCAAGTATAAAAAATACAGTTGTTATGCCTAAGTAGTACAGTGTTACTTTTGGCATCTCCCAAAACCAAACATGGTTTATGAAAGTATCTCTATACCCTTGTACTATATAATACGCAGGGTTGAGTTTTAGTATCCATTGGTGATTTGGGGAAATCATACTTATATTCCAAAATATCGGCGTCGCCCAAAATCCTATCTGCAATAGCACACCGATAATGTTTCCTATATCTTTTACAAATACTCTTATAGCAGAAGTCATCCAAGATATACCAAGCAGTAGCAATACAGTACATAAGATAAAGTAAGGTAATTGCACCCAGTAAACAGATGGAGAAAATCCATACAATAAAAACATCATGATCAAAAATAAAACAAGGCCTATGTGGATAATCAATGCTGAACCTATTTGAATGAGAGGTAATATGCTCACTCTAAAAGCCACTTTTTTTACTAAAAAAGAGTTGTTCGTTATAGCACTCGTTCCTGCAGTTAAAGCATTTGAGATAAAAAACCAAGGTATCATTCCAGATGCTAACCATAAAAAGTATGGAGTGTCTCCGTGCGAAGCTGTTCTAAAACCATAAGTAAATACAAACCATATAACTAACATAAAAGTCAATGGTTGTATAAATGCCCATACTAAGCCCAAGTATGTACCTAGATAGTTCTTTTTAAAATCATTGATGATGAGCGCTCTTAGCAGCCCTCTGTTTGCAAGAATATGTTTTAGAAACCTATAGAACTCTTTGAAAAAATTTTCTTTTAACTTTAACATTCTTGAGTTTCAACTGATATCAATACTTCCACTCCACCTATTGCAATCATTTTAATTAATCCTTATCTCTAAAAATTTGCTATTATCTTCATAGTATATTTTATGGACAACTTAATCTTAAATCCTATTGAGAGTATAAAACTCTTATATTAAAAATTAAAATGTTCTTTAGAACATTCTAATTTCAAAAATGCATCAACATATGGTACAGCGACTTTATATCCAACCATAAATTTAGTTTTTTCACCATAACTTCCAAAAGAAAATGCATAGGCTGTTATATGTTCACTACCATTTTTTATTCTACATCCTCTGTAGTTTTCAACCTGGATTGCTAAACAAGTATAGGGAGTAGTCACTTTATCTGATTTAAACTTTTTGTCAATAAGAGAAATTTCTTTATTATTTTTATATGCAAAACATTTTTTTGATTTACCATTATACTTAATCATATAATTATCATTTGCCATAAGTATAGAAAAAGAGATCGAACATACAAACAAGAAAAAAATTCTTTCCATGAACTTACCTTTCATTATAATATGTCTCTCCTTCCCCTTTGAAAGGAAGAAGAAATTATAAATTCACAATTCTAATACTGTAATGTAGAAGCATCTATATTACTATGAATTGGAAGATCTTTAAATGCATTTTTATTATCATTTCTAAATGAAGCAAAACCTATTATTTTTGAAGGAGTAGTAGGGAAAACTACTTTGATCATATAAGACCCTTCAGCTACACCAGCTGTAGTAATAAGATCAGAAACATTATATTTCACAGTTTTTTTAGTTTCAAGTTTTGCTAAACCATCATTAACTGAATCAACTTGCGTTTCTGTTCCATCTGCAGCTACAAGCGTAAAGTAAGCATCAACAGTAGTTGAACTAGTGTTTGTAAAACTCAATACTGTCTCAATGTTCGATGCTGTTGACGCTGTAGCATTTGGAACATAACCATTGTAACCATACACTGACCATTCACCTAAGTTTTTATCTGATGCTGACACATATGATTTTGAGTATGCAGCTGTACCTAGTTTTACTGCACTAACTGCAACTTTAAAGCCGGTAGCATCAATTTTAGTACCGCTTGTTGTAGTTGTATTACCATCAAAATCTATTGGATAATCAGTACTAGCAGCAAGTAAACCTGTTGCATTTACATCATATACAAATGAACCGTTTGGCGTTTTTACTACATTATTAAATTTCAAACTACCGATTGATGATACATTATAATCAGTTGTCAGTTTGATATTTGCATCAAGCGTAGCACCACCAAAATCAACTGTTGTACGTGTAAAAGTTATAGTAGCATTATCATCATTAGTTGCAGGTGAGTTTGTAAATAGAGCAAATGACTTTGCAGCATCTATTTGATTATCAAAACTTGTTCCAACTGCTGCACTCCACTCTGTTTTTCCAGTTGCTATAGTTACGCTTCCACTACTAGGATCTACAGTAACGTCATTAACGTTAACTAATGAGAACTTAACACTCGCTACATCAGCACCTTTTAAAATACTGACATTTAAATCACCACTTGTAGTATTAGTATCTTTATCTACTAGAGTTAAGTGAGCACCATCAGCTATAGTATTATTCACATCAAACAATAACTTGGTACCTGTTGGTGTTCCACCACATGTTGGATTTGCTTTTGTAACATACTTTGTTCCATCATACATTACCAATTCACTTGTATTTGCATCACAATTTTGAGAATACGCATTCGTATATTCTACAACTAGTGTACCATCACTAATAGCAGCATTTAATGCAGGTGTATACGTAGCATTTATATCAATTGCAGCTGTAATATTATTATCAGCTATTTTATCTAAGGAAAAAGTCCCCGAATTCGTTCCAGTTACTGTTCCAGCATAAACTGTCCCGTATAAAGCAGCTACTGCTAAAGCAGATAAGCCTATTTTTTTTATAGTCATTATGACTCCTTTTGAGTTAAATTTCGCGCGAAATGACTTCTCCAAGCCAATTCTCATTATTATTCTAGCAAACTTAAACTTAAATTTTTTATAATCCATCTATATTAATATAATTTAATATCTTTTTAAATTTATACGTCTCGCTGTTTATCTCCTGCGGAGTTTTGATAATTACCGGTCGGATGAGTATAATCAGTTCGGATTTGGTTGTTTTTATGCTGTTAGATGCGAACATATTGCCGATCCATGGAATATCTTTTAGCAAAGGCACTCCCCCTTTTGATTTGCTTTTGTTTTGAGAGATCAAACCGCCGAGTAAAATGGAGTCGCCACTTTGAACAACCGCCGTCGTCTGCAGTGAACGGTTAATAATAAGCGGCGAGTTTATGGTTGACGTGTCATTGAGTTGTGCATCCGAAAGCGTAATGGAGATGTTCATTGTAAGCACGCCATTTGAGTTTATAGTCGGTGTAATGTTTAAAATAATACCTGTATTTTTATAAGAGATGTTTTGATTTATGCTCGGCTGAGAAGATGAGCCTAAATCCGCTGCAGAGACTTGACTTGTTATGATAGGAACTTGTGTTCCGACATTTATATTTCCTGTTTTATTATTAAGTATAAGTAATTTTGGTTTTGAGATGATATCGAGCAGTTTTTTTTCAGCATAGGCATTAATGGTCGATTCTAAATGATTTCCTTTAAAAACAACACCGAGACCGCTTCCTCCACCTGTAATATTTAAGATGTTTTTTACTAGTCCTGCATTTTGATTGGTTATGGCATACTCAAAACCAAGAGAAAAAGTATCCGTCATGTCAACATCTGCAACCGTAACTTCAACTAATGTCTGCAAAGGCAGTTTATCTAACTCTTCTATAAATGGGAGAAGCACTCTGTAATGTTTTGGCGTAAGTTTGAGCATCAGCATATTTGTATCGAGATCTGCTGTTACAGTCGGAGTGTATCCTGTACTTTGTAGCAAAAAGCTTGATTGCCCTTTTCCTTGCTTCACTTCTGTTTTTTGCTTTGCTATGTCAGACTTTTTCTTTATGGTTGTCTTTGTTGTTTGTTTTGAGAGTCCAAGCACCTCTTTTAGTGCAGATGCAAGTTCATCTGCTTTTCTGTTTTTTACATGGTAAATGTAGAGTCTTGGTTCCTCTTTTACATCTGTTGGTACATCAAGTTTCTTTTTCCAGTAAAGCAGCATCTTTAACCACTCTTTTTTAGGTGTTATGATATAGAGCATATTCAGATCTTTAATAGGCATCATAACTATGCCGCCTTTTGAAGGAGAATCTACTACATTTATGCCATTGAGAGCAAAAATCTTTTGCATTTGTGACACGAATTTTTCTACTTCTATATCTTGAAAGTTTATAAGATAAGGTGTCTTACCTTTCAAATATGGTCTGTCCAAAAGATCTATGAGTTTTAAGGCTTTACGAATAACAAAAGCTTTTCCTTTCATCGTTTGTATACCATTTATGTAATAATAAAACTTTACATCATTCCCACTTATACCGATTTGTCTAAAAATTTTTATTATATTATTTGGATCTATATAATTATAAGGAACAAAAAGAAGCACTTCTTTGTCTGCATCAAGGTCAGCCGGTAACGAACGACCATATCCAATATATACATCACTACTTAACTCGTTTGCGTTACTTTTGCCAGATTTATGAATGAAAAGCAGATTGTTTTCATCGTTAATTTTTACACCGTTGAGTAGAAGTATCTTTTTGACCACCTTGTAAAACTGTGATACTTTTTGGGTTGTCTGCATATTAAGCGTAATGGGGGTTTTCATCTTTTTTACACTCTCATCTACAGTGTAATTAAGTTTCAACACAGAACCAAAAACCAAGTCTACAAACTCATTGAGAGGAATGGACTCTACTGAGACTTTCACTCTATCACCATGAATGGCTATCTCTTTTTTTGCCTTTCCTTTAAGAGAGAGTTGTTTTTTGTAGCCTTTGTCAAAAAGTGGTACCTTCTCTACTACCGGCTCTTCTTTTGTTTTTTGGGCAACAATTTTTCCTGCTTCATCTTTAAGAGCATATTTTTTTTGCAGTGTCAGTTCGCCTTTTTTATCAAGCTTGTAATGTACATCTTGAAGGTTTTGCAAATCTTCTTGCTTTGGTTTGGGTTTTGCACTCACACAGCCGCTTAAAATGAATGCGATGATGACTAGACTAAATATCTGTTTCATTACTGTCCTTTGGTTTGTATTTTGTAACATTAACATCAAAAAGTTGGAATTGCCACTCTCTTGATGAGTTTTTGTCTGCTAAAAAGAGACTGTTATGTTTTATCTCTTTTATGTAAAGTGTTTTGTCAAGCATTTGATGCAGCTTGAAATCCTGCAAGCCTTTTTTAAATGTTTTTGAGTAAAAACTAATGTAAGGCACTCCTGCTTTATAGTAAAACCCTAAAAATCTGTAACAGTTTTTATCTATGCAGATCTTACTTTTTTCTTGTGTTACCACAAGTTCTGTGCTGTTTTCATCTTTGACATTTTCAGTTGTGTTGGTATCACTCTTTTTCTCTTCATTTTTTATGCCCCAGAGGTAACCAAAACTGCTGTTCGTATCAAACTGTTCTTGATACATTTTTACAATATTTGTGTTGAAAGGTTTTACGCTCTTGCCTACTGTAGTTCTTTTAGAGTTTCCATACTGGTTGAAGGCAAGCAGTACTACCACCAAACAGACAAAACCGTACAAAAGGTAAGTAATTTTATTTTTCATGATGTACCCTGTAGCTAATGAGCTGCATATGTATCTGCAGCATCGGTTTGTTACGCATTCTGTATATGGTAAAGTTTTTAATATTATATATCTTCGTGTTTTTTCGTAATTTATTTATAAAATGAAACATCTTTTTAGGTGTACACTCTAAAGTAGTGTCTATCTTTAAAACATCATACCATTTTGTGCTCAGCGGCACCTGTGCCCATTTGAGGCGCTTCACCGTACATACATCCTTGGCTGCGTTAGTGATGGACTCTTGAAAATCACCCATAGCTTGTGAATAGTTAAACTTTTTTCCATCATAAAAAAGAGTGTCAAATGGAAGTTGAAACTGTTTGATATCCGGTTTTTGTCTGTTAAGCCTTTTTTCTTTATCTATTTTGTATGTAAGCAGTTCTATCTGTTTATGCAGTTTATCTCGCTGAGGCATCAGATAATTAATATAATTTACAAACACTACAAATGAAAATAGCAAAAACAGAAGTTTGTAGTTATTCATGGGTTGCCTTTATCTTCATGGTATATGTATGTATCTTATACCCATCTCTTTGTTTAAATGTATTTTCTATGACTACATCTTTTAAATATGCTATGGCATTAAAACGTTTGAGGTATTTTATAGCATTATCATTTGTCTTTATTTTTATCTTTACAATACCATTGGTCACTGCAAAGAAGCTAACTGTAGCTTTATCTTCGGATTTAATGATTTTATAGAGATCATAGGTTACTTTAAAAGGCTCTACGGGAACAAACTCTGTTTTGACAAACTGTTCTAATTTGTCAACTTCTTGATTGTGCTTTCGTATGGCATTTTTAACATCTGAGTTTTTTGTTTTAAGTGTTTGATACTCTTGCGTAAGAATATCTGCTTTTTTTTGCATAAAGTAACCCTGTGTATAACTCATAAACATATAGATAAAAAGAAGAGACACCAGTGGATAAGTCAGTTTCTGAACAAAAAACTTTTTTAGATTTTCTTTATCCATTTTAAACTGCATAAAAGCAAGTAGTTCTTGCAATGTAAGTCTTTGTAATTCACTTTGCAGTGCTTTGTCGTGCTCTTTTTCATCCAGCATAACTACATTTGTAAGACTATATTCATCTTTTATAATACTAATATTCATAGAGTCTACAGCGTCGTAAGAGACAAAAGCAGCTTGAAGCCTTTTCTCTTTAATCACATAAATCTGCTTTGGAACTGTTTTGAAAATAAAAATGCCATCTTGCTTATTTCGTAATGCTTTGTAAATTAAAAAAGATTCGGGAATAAGTATTTTCTCGTTGAGTTGTTGTTTTTTTAAGAACCAAAGATAAATGACATTCTCTTCTTTATAGCTTAAAATAGCAGGATTCACGATGGGCGAGAGTTTTTCATAGTTCAGCTGAATTAATTCAGGGGAGAGTCTTACCTTTTTTGTAAGAGTAGAGACTTGAAAAAAGCTCTCTTGCATAGGAATGACTTTTAAAATATCGTACTTCAGTAGCAGCTGTATAATTGATTTATGCATTCACTCTCTTTATAATTTAAAAATCTAAGCATTATAGCAAATATTGCTAAATAATTAATAAATTCTATAGAAATCCGTCGTAATGTCTCTATACTGGTTTTTACTAAAATCCATGAATGTCTCAAGATACACAATCGCATCACCAACCTTTGCTTCTATTTTGATTTTTATATGAAAAGAGAGTGAAAAGCCCATCTGTTCATCATAGTAATGAATGTTTTTTCGTATTATATTTATAAATTTCTTATAATCATCATATTTGTACTTTTCTATCTGCTGTGCTGTAGGCATATCTATATGCAATAGTTTTGACAAATAGTCGGCATCAACAAGCGCCATATTGGTCATTGCACCATTTTGTGAAAAGTAGATATATTTTTTGAGGTTATCAAATTCTTTTTCACTTAAAGTATCAACCCCTCTGATAAGTCTCAATTCATCAACACTCTGTAATGCAGGATAATTTCTAGGTAGATAGTGAGAAGTTTTTTGTTTTTGGTAATATGCATCTTCTGCACCGTTTAGACTAGTTTCTCTATCTTTATCTGTCCAGTCTTTTATAGAGTCTTGGATAGTATAGTAAAGTTCTTGATTATCTGCGCTTGCTAAAGCTGCTATCATCTGCGCATTAGGGTATGAAATATTTAGCATAGAAGATGCATCCTGCATAGAAAATGTTAAATTTTTAGTAGCATTATATTCTCTACCATCCAACATTATTTGTTTTGGAAGTTTATATGACAAACTCTGAACATCGTTTATGAGTTTCATACTATCAAAATCAGCAGTAAGGACATAATATTTTAAAACATCAAGATAACTTTGTGCCATAAGCCGTGCTGCTAGTTTATTTTGAACACCTTTTGTAAGCGTCAGGCTGTCTTTTGAAAGACTTAAAATCAACACAATACCTAAAAGCAGTGCAGCAACAATCCACATAACGATAGAGAGCGCAAACCCTTCTCTACTCTTCATATATGGCATTGTAGGTCCTTGCTGCTGTTTGATTATCATCCTCTTCTATTTTAGAATAGACGCTTATGTCTTTTTCATCTTTTTTAATTTTTAGATAAATCTCTTTTGGTATTTCCTTTGCTATTTGGCGTACCAAAGCTCCTTGGTTGTTGATATAATAAAATTCGCATTTGTCCAAGTCATTATAAATTTTTAGTTTATGCGTATTTTTTAGACTAAAAGAGGGTTGCAGGTAATCCATGTTACCATAAAGGAGTTCTTCTTTATAGATCAGGGAATGATTGAGACAAGAGAGTTCAACAAGGGAAACTTTGTCAGTATATACAGGGTTGTTTGTCATAAAAAGCGCATGTGTTTCATCTGCACTAAAAAAATAATCTAATTTCCTTATAGGCTGATGTAGCATGTCATATTCTTGTACTACATAATACTTAATTGACTCAAGTGCAGATTTGATTTGATTGTATTTTAAAACATCATTGATGGCCTCTGTTTTTGTTTTATGAATTGTTAAAAGCTGCATCCTAAATGAAAAAATAGCCACTCCAATGAGAAGTGTTATCAGGACAATGGCAACAAGCATCTCTACTAAAGTAAAAGCTTTTTTCAAAACACTTTCTTTGTTGTTAGTTTTTGGTAGCTGTACTCTTTTTTAAAGTTATTTTTTTTTAGTGTGATGACAACTTTGGAAAGTATTGCCACAACATTATCAATGTTACCTTCCGGATCACCTAGGTCCATTGCTTTTACATACTTTCTTTTCTCAATTTCCTGGCGACACTCTGCCTTGTACTCAAAATCGTTAAGCGTTCCGCTCATCACTCTTTTTTTTTGGCAGATATCCGCATCGATATAATCTTTGATATTTATAATTGCTCTGTAAACATCTTCATACCGAACTTGCTGAGTTTGTACTAAATTAAGATGTTTAATGGTTGTTACGGAAGTCGCAACTACCATAAAAAGAATAAGAAGTGATACCAGAACCTCAATGGTTATCATGGCCGTTCTCAAGCATAACTCCTTTTTTTAAGATCAAATAGTTTTTTTTATCTATAGTGACATTTATATCTTTTGCCTGTAAAAAAGCTTTTGCTTTATCTTTTGAGAGTTTCTGCTTCGTCTTTATCTTAGTGAGTGAATGCCCATAGCTTGAAAGCATTTTAGCTCCCTGTGGAATGACAACTGCCATCACTAGAGTCAAAATAACCAAAACGACCAGTAATTCTATAAGAGTAAAAGCCTCTCTCACACTAACCAACCATGTCTGTCATACTCATAACCGCCATCATAATAGCAACAACAATAATGGCTATAAACACTCCAAGTCCTACAATGACCGCCGGCTCTAAAATGGATAAAATCTTTTTTACATTTGCACTAAAAGCATCACTGTGTCTTATAGATAGTGATTTAAAGACCTCAGCAAGTGACGCACTGCTCTCACCAACATATAACAGTGCAATGTCACTTGTGGGAATAATACTGCTCATGGCAAATACATCACTAAGTTTTTGTCCTCTTTTTATCTCAAAAAGTGCTGTTTTGAGCAGATTTTTTAGCTCAGGAAGCAAAGAAACAGATTGCAGCTGTTTTAAAGCTTTGTCTATCTCCAGTCCTCCTACAAGCATAGTACTTAAAGCACTGTAAACGATAGTCAGCTGTAAATCAATGATAATACTTGAGAGTTTTGGAACTTTATAAAAGAAACTCATCCATGAAATTGTCACTTTTTTAAAAAAAACAATAAGTCCGGCGATTACAATACCAATAACTGCAAATGCTTCGCCCATATGTGCATTTAAAAATTTACCTGTAGAGAGAACCGCATAAGAGATACCCGGAAGTTGTGCGAATTCATCGGCTGAAAAAATAGTTGAGAATCTGGGGATTATAAGGAAAAAAATTAAAAAAGAGACAACAATACTCATACCGATTAAAAAAAATGGATATGCAAGTGCCTGCTTGACATCTGATCGAATTTTTTTTTGAAAAGTCAGATATTCAAAAAGTTGATAAAGCCCTGTTGTAACTGAACCGACTTCCTCTGCTGTGGAGATAAAACTAATAGCAAGCGAATCAATAGTGATATTTTCATTTTTAAGTGCTTTTTTCAAAGCAGTTGAGAGTTGTTCACCTGCTTTTAACTCTTCTAAAATAGTTTTTAGAATTCTTTTATAAGCTGCTTTTTTTGTTGTTTGAGAAAGTACTTTAACAGCTTTGTCTATAGGCATTCCTGATTTTGTAAGATAATAAAGTTCTTCAATAAATGCTAAAAAGTCATCTTGAGTAAATTTAGAATTATCGACTTTTTCTTTTGTCTCTTTGACACTGGTAAGTAAGAGCTTCTTTTTTTGAAGCATCAACTCAAAGTCCTCTTTTGTGCCCGCAAAAGAACCCTGAATCACTTCTCCGCTTCCTATAACTGCTTCATACTCAAAAATTGATTTCATATAGATTGTCCATTATACTAATCTTGCAACTTCATCAAGCGAAATAGCACCCTCTAAAAACTTAATGATAGCATCATCCTGTAGTGTTCTATAGCCTAGCTTTTGAATATCTTTAAAGTCTTTGTTTTTATCTAGTTCTTTGATAACGGCATCATCAAATGGAATTATTTCCATAATTGGCATTCTTCCTTTGTAGCCTGTATAGTTGCACTCTTTACAACCGACTGCCCTGCATGGATGATATGCAGACTCTATATATTGTTCAAGTTTTTCAATATTGTAAGCATTTTTTTGCGCCTGTGTTATTTCTATCGGTTCTTTACAATGTTTACAGAGTCGTCTTGCAAGTCTCTGTGCCATTAAGCCTACAATCGAAGATTTAAGTAAAAAATACTCCATTCCCATATCTAAAAGTCTTGAAATCGCACCTATGGCTGAGTTGGTGTGTAAAGTTGAAAGCACTAAGTGACCTGTTAATGCTGACTGTATAGCTATTTTTGCTGTTTCTGTATCACGAATTTCACCTATGAGAATCACATCCGGATCTTGGCGTAAAATAGAACGCAGAGCATTTGCAAAAGTGTAGTCTATATTTGCTTTTACCTGAATTTGGCTAATTCCATCGAGTTGGTACTCTACAGGGTCTTCAACGGTTATGATCTTTATAGCATCACTATTAATGTAATCTAGTGCAGCATAAAGAGTAGAGGTCTTACCGCTTCCTGTCGGACCTGTTGTCAATAAAATTCCATTAGGTTTTTTCAACATCTCTTTTAAAAGTTTGAGGTTATCTTGATGAAACCCCATGTTATCAATATTTAAATCAATAGCATCATTGCCTAAAAATCTCAATACAAAACTTTCACCAAATGCGGTAGGTACAGACGATGAACGAATATCTATCTCTTGCGAAGATATTTTAATACTGATACGACCATCCTGAGGGAGTCTGTTTTCTGAAATATTCATCTTTGAAATAAGCTTCAATCGTGCGGTAACTGCTTGTTTAAGTTTGTTTGAAATAGTATCAACTGTTTGTAAAACACCATCAATACGAAAACGAACTTTAATTCCATGTTTGTATGATTCAAAATGAATATCAGAGACATAAGCATTGACAGCTTTTGAAAAGATATTGTTTACTAATTTGATTACAGGTGCCTCAGAAGCAAGTTCTTTAAGTTTATCTACTTCATCTTCAAAGATGTCTTCATCATCTTCTTCATCGCTTCTTTCGTAAAGCTCTTTAACTTGACGCAATTCTTCTTCTGTTGCAAGATAAACGGTAAGCTGTTTTTTTACAGCTGATTCAATGGTTGCCAGTACAGAACTCTGAAGCGGGTCATGAGTAATGACACAAAGGCTTGATTCATCTTCTTTTATAGGAAAGATATTGTTTATAACAAAATATTCACTGACAATACCGTCTATACTTATGATTTTTTTTTCATCATGGAAATTTTTATAGAGTTCAAAACCATACTGTTTAGCCAATACTTCAACATAAACTATGTCCGAAATAGATCCTAAGTTTAAAAGGATGTTTCCAATCTGTCCACCATACTCTTTACGAATACTATAGGCTTGTTCAATATCCTCTTTTGTGCATCTGTTTTGCGCTAATAAGATATCTTCAAATTTTTGCATCTATTCCCACACTGAGACATCTTTAGCGTCATCGTTTCCACCTTCTTTGCCATCAGAACCTAAATGATACAAGTCATAAGGCTCTGAATTTTTTCCCGGACTTTTATAATGATACGGATATCCCCATGGGTCTTCTTTTACAGCTTTTGGAAGGTAAGGCCCATCCCAGTTCTTTAAAGATGAGTCTTTTGCCCATAAAATTTTAAGTCCTTCCTGTGTTGTCGGATAACGTCCAACATCAAGTCGAAAACCATCAAGAGCTTGTGAGAGCATCTGCATCTGTGTATTTGCTGTTTTTACTTTCGCAGTATCTAGCTTACCAAAAAACTTTGGTGCAACTAACGATGAAAGTAGTGCAATAATAACAATAACTACTAAGAGTTCTACAAGTGTAAAAGCTTTTCTAAATTGATTTTTTTTTCTCATTTTATAATTTTTCTCCAAAATTTTAGTGAAATTTTACCATAAAAATTATGTTATTTAACAATGAAAGATGGGTTAAGTAAATTTTCTTTATTATACACTATTGGCTGCATATTTTCAAACTGAAAAGTCATTTTTCCGGCTTCTCTTACAATAGCATCTGCCGCTGCCGTATCCCACTCCATTGTTGGACCAAGGCGGGGATATATATCTGCTTCGCCAGTTGCTACCATACAAAGTTTTAAAGAACTGCCTTTACTTACTTGCTCTATTTCTTTTGTTTTTAAGTTGTCAATAAATTCTTGTGTCTCTTTTGAGAGATGTGATTTTGAGGCAACAACATGGAGTTTTTTTTCTGGATGTTGATTGGTTTTTAGTGGCAGTTTTTTCCCATTTTTATAGGCGCCTTCGCCTTTTTTGGCTTTATACATCTCATCTATAGCAGGAGCATAAACTACTCCTAGAACAGGAATATCTTTATAGATTAAGGCAATATTTACAGTAAACTCGCCATTTTTCTTTATAAACTCTTTTGTACCGTCTATGGGGTCTACGCACCAGTAGTATTGCCACTCTTTTCTTATCTCATACTCTGTCTGTTTATTCTCTTCCGACATTATCGGTATATTTGGGTAAAGTTTTTGTAAAGAAGAACATATAATTTCATTTGCTTTTGTGTCAGCCTCTGTTAACGGTGATTTATCATCTTTATACTCTATGGTAAAATCTTTTTCATATATTTTCATAATTGCATCACCTGCTTCTTTAGCAATTAAGACAATCTTTTCTAAGTCAATATCTTTTAACACTCCAAATATCCTCTTTCTTGTAAATATTCTATAATTATTTGAACTGATTCTTCAACAAGTATTTTATCTGTTTTTATATGTATCTCTGCTTTTTTTGGTGCTTCATAAGGTGAAGATATGCCCGTAAAGTTTGGAATTTCACCTTTTTGAGCCTTTTTATACAAACCTTTAGGATCTCTGCTTTGACACACTTCAAGCGGAGTATCTATAAACACTTCTATAAATTCACTTTTCTTTACTAGCTTTCTTACTTTCTCTCTTTCTTGCTTAAAAGGTGAAATAAAAGCGCTAAGTACAATCATTCCTGCATCTACAAAGAGTTTGCTTACTTCGCCGATTCTTCTTATATTTTCAACTCTCTCTTCCTCTGAAAAACCAAGTCCCGCATTAAGTCCTAATCTTATATTATCACCGTCTAAGAGATAGGTATGTTTACCCATTTCATTTAATTTTACTTCCACTGCATTGGCTATCGTAGATTTACCGCTGCCGCTGAGTCCTGTAAACCAAAGTATACAAGACTTTTGTTCTTTTATCTTTGCTCTTTGCTTTTTTGAGACATGATGTTCATGCCACACTATATTTTCATTTGACATAGTTCTTCTTTATATATTTTACTATTGTTTGTGATGCTTCATCAACACTTATTGTATTGGTATCTATCACTATTTCTGCATACTGCGGTTCTTCATAAACATCATTAACGCCTGAAAAGTTTTGAAGTTCCCCTTTCATTGCTTTTTCATATACACCTTTGTAGTCTCTTTGCTTACAACTTTCTATATCTGCTTTTACATATACTACTACATTATTTTTCACCATCTTTCTTATAGCTTTTCTGCTCTCTGTATAAGGACTGACAAACGAAGCTACTGTTGAGATGGAGTTGTTTTGCAGGGTTTTTATAAGGTGTCCCACTCTTTTCATATGTCTGTTCCTGTCTTCTCTGCTAAAGCCGATATCTGGAACAACATCTCTTATATCTTTTGAGTCTAATCTCTCTATTGGGATATGAAGTTTTTCCAACTCTTTATATACTCTATCTGCAATAGTTGTTTTTCCTGAGAGCGGCAAACCTGTAAACCAAAGGTTGAAAGGTTCTATCTTTTTCTTACCCCAGCGAATTTTCATCCAAACTCTCTCATGCGCCCAGTAAAGCCCAACTTTTAAAACTGTTTCCACTACGCCTGCGGCAATCGCTAAATCTAACCTTCCAAAAAAAACATACACTATTATAATTGTTGTAGAAGTTGCCACTATTCTCCAGCTTATTCCTTTTACGATTGAGCGTCTGTTTGTCTCTTTATACATTAGATTGTTTTACAATTCCACTCTGGGAAATTTTCTCTTATGTATCTGTTAAGTTCTTTTTCTGCTTTGGTATATTCTCTATGAGCTTTTACATCGCTGTCTTCTTCTCTTTTAGCCACATCGACTATCATACCCGCACCTACCGTATTGTTTGTAACTCTGTCTACTACTATAAAACTTCCCGTCTCATGATTCTCTTTATACTTATCTGCTGCTATCGGTCGAGTAAGAACCATTTTACACGATGCTATGTCATTAAGTTCAAGTTTTTTGACTTGGGTTCGCTCATAAGTATTTACATCTACTTTATAATTTATATGCTCAAAAACTCCCGGCATTGCCGAAGTGGCTCTTTTTATATCATAAGTTTTTCCTACCTGCATAGAAGATTCATCCATCCATACAAGCATGACTTTAAGAGAGTTTGAGACTCTCGGCATATTTTTAGTGTGAACTATCATATCTCCGCGACTTATGTCAATTTCATCTTCTGTAGTGATAGTTACCGCCATTGGAGCATAGGCTTCATTACATATAGCACTTCTGTTAGCTTCTGTAATATCTCCGGCATTGATAATATTTTTTACTTTTGTAGTTTTTCCGGATGGTAGTACTGTTATCTCATCACCCGCTTTTACATTTCCGCTTGCTATTGTTCCGCAAAAACCTCTAAAGTTTAAGTTTGGACGATTTACATATTGAACAGGAAGTCTAAAATTTTCTTCTTTAATCTCTTTAGATATATCCATAGTATCAAGTAGATTTAGGAGAGGTTTTCCGTCGTACCATGGAGTTTTTTCACTTTTATCGACAACATTATCACCATCCAATGCACTCAAAGGAATATAGTATGTGTTTTTTATGCCAAGCTCATTAGCTAAGTCAGAATATGCTTGTTTAATCTCATTAAATACATCTTCACTAAAATCGACTAAATCCATCTTGTTTATAGCCACTATTACATGCTCAATTCCTAATAGATTCACTATAAAGCTATGACGTCTAGTTTGAGTGAGTATACCTTTACGTGCATCTATAAGTATAATCGCTACATCAGCCGTAGAGGCTCCTGTAACCATATTACGAGTATACTGTTCATGTCCTGGAGTGTCTGCAATAATGAACTTTCTTTTCTCTGTTGCAAAAAATCTGTATGCTACATCAATAGTAATGCCCTGCTCTCTTTCACTCTGTAATCCGTCAACAAGCAGAGCCATATCTAACTTCTCTCCAGTTGTACCGTACTTCTCACTCTCACTCTGCGCAGCACTAAGCTGATCGTCAAATATCATTTTAGAGTCATAAAGCATACGCCCGATTAATGTGCTTTTACCGTCATCTACGGATCCGCAGGTTAAAAAGCGGAGCATATCTTTGTTTTCATGCTCTTTGAGATAGCTTTCTATATCGAGAGCTATTTTTTCATTTTTAGAACTCATTAAAAATATCCCTCTACTTTTTTACGCTCCATAGCGCCTTCGCTGTCTTTATCTATAAGTCTTCCTTCTCTCTCACTAGAAGTTGAAAGCAGCATCTCTTTTATAATTTCAGGAAGTGTCGAGGCTGTAGAGTTGATGGCACCCGTCAGAGGATAACATCCAAGCGTACGAAAGCGAACCATTTCCATTTTTGCGCGCTCTCGCAGCTCTTTTGGCATACGCTCATCATCTACGAGAATCTTTGTGCCTTCATACTCTACCACCGGTCGTTTCTTTGCAAAGTAGAGTGAAGGAATAGGGATACCCTCTAAGTAGATATACTGCCATATATCAAGTTCTGTCCAATTACTGATGGGAAAAACTCTTACACTCTCGCCTTTGGCAATAGCCGTGTTATAAATATTCCAAAGTTCGGGTCTTTGGTTTTTCGGGTCCCAGCGGTGCTGCTTGTCACGAAAGGAGAATATTCTCTCTTTGGCACGGGACTTTTCTTCATCGCGTCTTGCTCCGCCTATGACCGCATCATAACCGCCTTTGTCAAGTGCCTGTTTAAGAGCCTCTGTTTTCATAATGTCGGTGTGTACTTTACTCCCGTGTTCAAATGGAGATATATTCATTGCTATACCTTCTGGATTAGAATGTACCACAAGATCAAAGCCTAATTCTTTTGCTCGATTGTCACGGAATTCTATCATCTCATGAAATTTCCACAAAGTATCTACATGTAAGAATTTAAAAGGCGGTTTAGCAGGAGCAAAGGCTTTCATAGCCAAATGAAGCATAACAGAGGAGTCCTTTCCCACACTGTACATCATCACGGGATTAGAAAACTCTGCCGCAACTTCACGGAGAATATGAATGGATTCTGCTTCTAGTTGTTTTAGGTGGGTTAGTTTTTCTTTAGTTATCATTATATTTTCCCAAATACCAATTAACAGTTTTAACTATACCTGTGTCAAAATTTTCATCAGCTTTCCAGCCAAGTTCATTTTCTAGTTTTGTGGCATCTATGGCATAGCGTCTGTCATGCCCTGCTCTATCTTCCACAAATGTTATTAACTCTTTATAACTCTCTTTGTCTATTTTTTCTTTTGGTGGAACTTTTTCATCTAATATACTTGTTATCGAATTTACTATCTGAAGATTTGTTCTCTCATTTTTTCCGCCAATGTTATAAACATTAGCTTCTTTACCTGAATGGTACACTAAATCTATACCTTTACAGTGATCAAGTACATAAAGCCAATCTCTAATGTTCTTGCCATCTCCATATATTGGAATATTCTCACCGGCTAATGCTTTTCTTATGATAGTAGGAATGAGTTTTTCATCATGTTGTTTGGGTCCATAGTTGTTTGAACAGTTTGTTATAACCGTATTGAGTCCATAAGTCTCTTGATAACTTCTTACTATCATATCACTTGATGCTTTAGATGCAGAATATGGAGAGTTTGGAGCATATGGCGTTTCTTCCGTAAAGAGATCTGTCTCATTTAATGTTCCATACACTTCATCGGTTGAAATATGATGAAATCTTGGTTTAGCCGAAGCTGAAGCATCGGTTGTGAATCTTTCTTTGTATTTAAATGGAGCATCCATCCAATATTTATATGCTACATCTAAAAGCGTAAAAGTTCCATTAACATTTGTTTCAATAAAAATACCAGGGTTTTTAATAGAATTATCAACATGGCTTTCTGCTGCAAAGTGAATCACACCTCTAATGTCATACTCATTAAATATAAACTCTACAAGTTCACGATTACAAATATCACCTTTGATGAATTTATATCTAGGGTTGTTCTGTGCTTCTTTAAGGTTACCCAAGTTTCCCGCATATGTGAGTAAGTCTAAATTGACTATATTGTAATCATTATACTTATCTAAGAAGTATGGCACAAAGTTACTTCCGATAAATCCGGCACACCCTGTTACTAAAATTGTCTTATTACTGTTATCAAACATCTGTTATTTTCTTTCTCCCATAATTTTCAAACATGTATCTAAGCTATCTTTCCAATATGGAATTATAACATTAAATGTTTGTTTGATTTTAGCTTTATTCAACAAAGAGTAATACGGTCTTGCAGCCGGAGTAGGATACTCTTTCGTTTCAATTGGATTGATTTTACAATCTAGTTTTGCCATACGTATTATCTCTTTGGCAAAGTCATACCAGCTAAGCACCCCTTCATTAGAATAATGATAAATTTCTAATTTTGAATTTTGAATTTTTGGTATTATATCTAAAATAGTTTTTGCTAAATCTCTAGCATAAGTAGGCGTTCCAACCTGGTCAAAAATAACACCAACACCATCTCTTTCTTTGCCAAGTCTTAACATTGTTTTTACAAAATTATTTCCAAATGATGAGTAAACCCATGATGTCCTTATAATTATAGAATTTTTAGGCTTGATTTCCTGTAGCACTTTTTCACCATCAAGTTTAGTTTTTCCATAAACTCCGTTTGGATTTGTTTCATCTATTTCCGTATAAGGTTTGTAGTTTTTACCATCAAATACATAATCCGTCGAGATATGGATAAGCTTGATATCCTTCTCTTTTGAAATTTGTGCTAAATTTTTTACAGCCAAGTGATTTATTTTATCTGCATTTGTTACATCATCTTCTGCTTTATCAACTGCAGTATAGGCTGCTGTATTAATAATGGTATTTATATGATTGTCTTCTATAAATTTTTTAACAGCTTTGTTATCTGTGATGTCGAGAGTTTCTCTATCTGTAAAAAAGAAATTATATGCGTTATACTTACAAGAGAGCTCTTTTAGTTCAGAGCCAACTTGTCCATTTGCACCTGTTATTAAAATACTAATCATTATAATAATTAACCTTGTAATCAAATATATCATTTGTCTCGGTAAGTTTAGGTTGTACTTTATCTTTTGCAGAAAGTTTTAGTTCACTATATGGGATTGTCCAGTCAATATTAAGAGCTTCATCACTAAAAAGAATTCCTCTATCGTTCTCAGGACTATAATAGTTGTCAACTTTGTAAGCAAAAATAGTATCATCTTCAAGAACAACAAACCCATGAGCAAATCCACGAGGTACAAGAAGTTGATGTTTATTTTCAGCATTTAACTCTACTGCAACATGTTTCCCAAACGTTAAACTCTCTTTTCTAATATCTACTGCAACATCAAGAACTCTACCTTGAATTACGCGAACAAGTTTTGTTTGCGCAGCAGGATGAAGTTGATAATGTAAGCCTCTTAGAACGCCACGAGATGATTTAGATTCATTATCTTGACAAAAATTTATTTTATATCCTAAAAACTCTTCAAGCTTATCAGCTCTAAAGGTTTCTACAAAATAACCCCTCTCATCTCCATGAACTACAGGTTCTATTAAAACCACATCAGGTATTTCAGTTCTTACAAATTTCATCTTTATACAATTCCTTCTCTAACTCTGCTTAGTAAATATTGCCCATATTCATTTTTCTTTAATGGCTGGGCAAGTTCTATCAATTTTTCATTACTGATATACCCCATTTCATATGCTATTTCTTCGATACATGCCACTTTTAAACCTTGTCGCTTTTCTATAGTCTGTATAAACAGACTAGCCTCCAATAAACTCTCATGCGTTCCCGTATCAAGCCATGCATAACCTCTGCCCATCAGCTTAACTCTTAATCTTTTTTCCCTTAAATAATCTTCATTTAGAGTTGTTATTTCTAATTCTCCTCTATCGCTTGGTTTTACATCTTTTGCTTTTTTGACTACATCATTAGGATAAAAGTATAGTCCAACTACAGCATAATTACTTTTAGGATTAGCTGGTTTTTCTTCTATAGAAATCACTTCCCCTTTCTCATTAAACTCTGCTACACCATATCTCTCTGGGTCATTTACATAATAGCCATAAACGGTCGCTTGATTTTTGTCTTTTGCATTTATCACACTTTTTGCAAGCAGATTTGTTAAGCCATGTCCATAAAAAATATTATCTCCTAAAACAAGACATACATCAGAATTACCAATAAATTCTTTCCCAAGTATAAAAGCTTGTGCAAGACCATCAGGAGAAGGTTGCACTTTATAGCTAAACTTCATCCCAATATCTGAACCATGACCTAAAAGTTCTTCAAATCTCGGCAAATCATTTGGAGTTGATATAATCAATACTTCAGTTATGCCGGCAAGCATCAAAACAGACAAAGGATAATAAATCATCGGTTTATCATAAATTGGAACTAGTTGCTTAGAAACACCTTTTGTAATAGGATAGAGTCTTGTACCGCTTCCTCCTGCTAATATAATGCCTTTCATTCTTATAACTCTCCTATACTTTATTTTTATAAAATTATATTTATTTCTTAAATATTTTAATTACATTGTATTTTACACTAATCTATTAAAATTTAACATAAAATTTAGGCCCAAAAATGCTAAACAAAACAATCAATATTTATCATTTAAAATGACACAAAAGTGACGAAAATTATTACCATTTCTTAATTAATGATGCTATAAACTGCTGACATCACTTAAGGAGAGCAGACATGGTAGAATATATTTTAAAACGAGACGGTTCTTACAAACAGTTTTTCTCTTATAAAATAGAAGATGCCATTAAAAAAGCTTTTTTAAGTGAGCATGTAGATTTTGACGAAACAGTGTATATAAAAGTTATACAAAGACTCGATGCCAAACGAGTTGTTGCCGTAGAAGACATACAGGACATTATAGAGCAGGAACTTTTTAAAGCAAAATATTTTGATGTAATGCGTTCTTTTATGCTCTATCGTCATTTACATAAACTTCAAAGAGATAACCTTCTCGAAGACGACACGACATATATTAATTCTACGCAAACTATAGAAGAGTATATCAGTGGGAGTGACTGGCGAATAAAAGCAAACTCCAATACGGGTTATTCAAATGCGGGGCTTGTAAACAATACGGCAGGCAAAGTTATAGCAAACTACTGGCTTGACAAAATTTACTCAAAAGAAGAAGGGTATGCGCATAGAAATGGGGACTATCACATACATGATTTGGACTGTTTGACCGGTTATTGTGCCGGTTGGAGTCTAAGAGTTCTTCTGGATGAAGGGTTTAACGGAGTAAGAGGGAGAGTGGAAAGCAATGCACCAAAGCATTTCAGAGAAGCTCTTGGACAAATGGCAAATTTTTTGGGTATTTTGCAAAGTGAATGGGCCGGAGCACAAGCCTTTTCATCCTTTGACACATACCTGGCACCTTATCTTTTTAAAGATCAACTTTCATATAAGGAGGTAAAAAAAAGTATTCGTAGTTTCATATACAATTTAAATGTTCCTGCACGATGGGGACAATCGCCTTTTACAAATATCACTATAGATTGGAACGTTCCGGATGATTTGAAGGATCAGATTCCAACAAGTAAGCAGCGCCATCTCTTTGAAAATATTGATGATGCCAATCTAAGATTCAAAGCACAAGAGAGAGGTGTCACCTCTCTGACTGATATGACATATAAAGATTTTCAAGAAGAGATGCATATGATAAACAAAGCTTACTATGAGGTTATGACAGAGGGTGACAAAACCGGTCAGCCTTTTACATTTCCTATACCTACCGTCAATATTACTGAAGATTTTGACTGGTACGGCGAAAATACAGATTTGCTGTTTGAAAACACGGCAAAAATTGGCTCTTCCTACTTTCAAAATTTCATAGGGAGCCAATACAAAAGAGATAAAAACGGAGAACTTATTGCAAACGATGAAGCATATAAGCCCGGACATGTCAGAAGTATGTGTTGCAGACTACAGCTTGATTTAAGGGAACTTCTTAAACGAGGCGGTGGCCTGTTCGGCAGTGCTGAAATGACAGGAAGCATAGGTGTTGTCACAATCAATATGGCAAGGCTTGGCTTTTTACACAAAGGAAATATGGCATCTCTCTTAGAGCGGCTTGATGAATTGATGGAGTATGCGAAATCTACTTTGGAGAAAAAACGCGTTTTTATTCAGGAGATGTATGACAGAGGGCTTTTCCCTTATACAAAAAGATATTTACCCGGATTTAAAAACCATTTTTCTACTATCGGCGTTAATGGAATCAATGAAATGATACTGAATTTTTCGGGAGGTGCCTATGATATCAGTTCAACACAGGGAATTGACTTTGCAACCGAAATTCTTAATCATATAAGAGAGAGAATGGTTGTATTTCAAGAAGAAACAGGGAACCTTTACAATCTCGAAGCCACACCGGCAGAGGGAACAACGTACAGATTTGCAAAAGAAGACAAGAAAAGATACAGTGATAAAATCATACAAGCAGGTATGGATGAAAACATCTACTATACAAACTCTTCGCAGATTCCGGTCGGGCTAACGGATGACCCTTTTGAAGCTTTGACCCTGCAGGATGATTTGCAGACAAAATACACAGGGGGAACGGTACTGCATCTTTATATGCAGGAGAGGCTTAGTTCTACTGAAGCCTGCCGTAAGTTAGTGAAAAATGTCATTACAAACTTCAGGCTGCCATATATTACGGTAACGCCATTGTTTTCAGTTTGTCCAAAACACGGATATATCTCAGGAGAGCATGAGTATTGTCCAAAATGCGATGAAGAACTGATTAATGAATATGAAAACCAAAAAAAGGAAGCGTCATGAGTAAAAATGAAATTTTAGAATTAGTCAAAGAAAATAGACAAAAATGTATAGTATACACACGAGTAATGGGCTATCACAGACCTGTTGAGAGTTTTAACATAGGAAAAACAGGTGAACACAGACAGCGCAAACAGTTTAAAGAGTGAGAAGTGCATATATGATATAACCAAATTTACCCATTTGGATTATCCTGATCAGCTTGCCTGTATTTTCTGGTTTAGCGGATGCAATATGCGTTGTGACTTTTGTTACAACAAAGACATAGTCTTTGCCAAAAAGGGTAGCTATACACTTGAAGATGCGCTTGCATTTTTACGTACAAGAGAGCATCTTTTAGATGCAGTTGTCCTCTCAGGCGGAGAGGCTTCTTCTTATGATTTGACAGCTTTCTGCAGACAAATCAAAAAACTCGGATTTTTAATCAAGCTTGATACAAACGGTACAAACTACTTACATGTAAAGCAGCTCATTGATTTAGAGTTGCTGGACTATGTCGCCCTTGATTACAAAGCACCCCAATATAAATTCACTCAAATAACCCACTCAAACAAATATGAAGAATTTAATAAAACACTTGATCTGCTTATCAACAGTAATATAGACTTTGAAGTAAGAACTACACTGCATGCAGATCTGTTAAACAGTGATGACATTAATCTTATAATAGAAGATTTGAAATTAAAAGGATACAATAAAACCTATTATATTCAAGAATTTTTAGACACACAAAGTAATATAGGAGGGCTTGAAAAACCTTCCAAATCTTTTGAAAAATCCCAATTGTCAAATAATTTACCTATTATTTGGAGATAAATCACTATTTTCTTGATATATATCAATTTTTTATTTAAAAAAACAAGATACTATTCTTCAAAATTTAAATCAGACAAAAATTGTCCTATTTAAAAAACCGAGTATTATTTTACTCTTAACAAGGAAATATCATGATTAAAATCATTCTAGCATTTACATTGGCAATAGTTGCACTTCAAGCGCAAGAAACAGTTCACTACGATAAAAAAGAAGTTAAAAAAGCGGCAATATCAAAGCCAAACCATCCAGGTGAGAATCTGTATATTAACAGATAAGTCAAAATACGGCTGCCCTTTAGCTCAGTGCTATTTGGTAGCCTTCTCCTTTGATATTTATAAGAAGCTCTTTTGAAGTTTTTTCTCTGAGTCGTCTTATAAATGTTCGCAATCTCGCATCACTCACCATTTCATTCCAGACTAATTTTTTTATTTTTTGATACGCAACAATATTCTCTTCGAGTAAAACTTCTAAAAACGCAATCTCTTTTTTTGAAAGCGCTATGTATCTGTTATTTCTATAAAGGCTCTTTGTAGTTTTATTAAAAACAAAGCCCTCTGCCAATGGTATTGATTTTTCTCCTATTACCTCTTCAAGTGAAAGAATATATGTCAAAACCTCATCCGGATCAAAAGGCTTTATAAAGTATTTAACTACACCTATATCTATGGCACTTAAAAGCTTTTCAACATCGCTAAAGGCACTCAGTATAATTATTTTACTCTCTGGATTTATTTTTTTTATCTCTTTAGCCATTTCCAAGCCGGTTTTGTTGGGCATCATAATATCAGTAATGACAATATCAGGTAAAACTTTTTTATAAATTTCTAAACCTTCATTTCCGTCTTTTGCCAACAAAAAACTGTGAAAACTGTCTCCGATGGCATTTTTAAGCAGCGAAGAGAGTTTTTCTTCATCTTCAACAAGTAAAATTTTCAAACTTTTTAAAAACTTATTACGCATTTGCTTTGTCTCTGTCTTGAAGTGGTATTTTTATACTGAATGTTGTAAAACCTTTTTTTGATTTTACATCTATTGAACCGTTTAAGCCCTGCTCACAAATCATTTTTGACATAAACAATCCAAGCCCTGTTCCCGAAGAGGAGTGTTTTGTTGTAAAATAAGGTTCAAAGATTTTATATATCTCTTTTTCTTTTATACCGCCCGCATTATCCTCAAACTCTATAATCGCAAACTCTTTTTCTTTTTTTACTCTTATATTTATCTCTTTAAGCAATACTCCTGATTGCAAAAAAGCATCTTTTGAATTTTGTATGAGATTTATCATAACCTGTGTCAATTCATTTGAGATACCAAGTACTTCCACATCTTCAAAATCAGTGCGTATAGTAATCATCTCTTTTGTAATGATTTTTTCTAAAATACTCAGCGACTCATTAATACTCTGAGCAATCTTAAAATAGTGTTTATGTTTTGTCGGCTTAAAAAAGTTGGTAAAATCATCTATGGTGGTAGACATGTTCTGTATAATTAATTTACTTTCATCATACAGACTTTGCACCTCTTTTTCATTATTTTGCAAAGCGGCTTTTTTCAAACTAAAAAGTGTAAGACTGAGTTCCGTCAAAGGTTGTCTCCATTGGTGTGCTATATTGGCAAGCATTTCACCCAGACTTGCAAGACGGGACTGCCAAAACATCACTTTTTGTTTCTGCTCATTTTTGGCTATTTCTTCATAGACTCTGAGTTCAAGTGTCTCATTGAGCTCTTTGAGCTCCTTTGTCTTCTCTTGTACTCTTTTTTCAAGATTTTCATTTAATTCTTCAAGCTCTTTTTCTTTTTGCTCGAGACTCTGTTTATAAAAAACCTCTTTTGTCACGTCGTAGCGAATGGCAATGAACTCTTCAATATTATTTTTTTCATCAAGTATAGGAATGACGGTGGTATTGACATAAAAAGTCGATCCGTTTTTTGCTCTGTTTTTGACCGTAGCTTTATAGGTTTTTTTTGCCTTTATCGTCTCCCATAGTGCTTTAAACTGTGAAGCCGGCACATCAGGATGTCTTACAATATTGTGGTTTTTACCGATAAGCTCCTCTTTTGAGTAGCCGGAAATTTTGCAAAACTCATCATTTACAAATGTAATGATGCCGTTTACATCGGTTTTTGAGATAATATTGCTTTTTTCAATTGCTTCTTTATACTGCTCTAACATAACTAGATTTTAACCAAACTAATCCCAAAGTACACTTACACCATACTCTTCATTTAAAACCACTGTTTTGGTATAGTAAAATTTTTTGCCGTATTTTTTACTCAGAAGTTCCACTTCAAGCTCACCCTCGCTTAAAAGTTCTCTTACCTCTTTATAATTCAGCCATTTTCCGTATTTTGCCAAAGAGTTCTGCCAGATTCTAAAACTGCATGTAGACTCCTGTGTCACTTCAAACATCTCACCGTCTTCTGTTGTCCATTGTGCATTTGTACAGGCATAAAGCTTAACTTTTTTACCGCTTACTTCTTTGTCACGTACCTCAATCTCGCCATCATCACAATATGGACATTTTCCTAAAGTCATTATAAACTCCCAACTTTTTGTGCTATCATTATATAGACTTTAAAATATTGCCTCTATATTTATGGCAATTTGACATATTCTAAGGATAAAAAATGCAAAATCAGTTTATACAAGCAATGGATTTTAGACATGCGTGTAAGATATTTGATAAAAACAAAAAAATATCAGATGAAAATATGCACTTTATACTTGAGTGCGCAAGGAAATCTCCTTCATCCTTTGGTATGGAAGCCTGGAAATTTTTAGTCATAACAAATGAAGCGTTAAAAGCCAAACTCAGACCTGCCTGTTGGAATCAAGTTCAAATTACATCATGTTCCCATCTTGTCATAGTTCTAGCCGGCATAGAAAGTGTTAAGGTGGAATCAGGAAAAGTCAAAAAAAGATTTGCCCGCCGCGAAATGCCAAAAGAGGCCTTAGATATGTATATGGACTTATATGCAAAGCATTTAGCTACAACATTAAGCAGTAATGAAAATATTTATTGCTGGAGTGCAAAGCAGACTTACATTGCTGCTGCGAATATGATGACTGGAGCTGCATTTATTGGCATAGATTCCTGTCCTATAGAAGGATTTGAGAAAGAGAAAGTTGAAGAAATTTTAGCACTTGATACGAAAAAATTTCAAGTTGCTATGCTACTGCCTTTTGGTTATAGACTCAATCCACAGCCCGAACAAATCAGACTCTCCTTTGATGAAGTAGTAGAATTTATACTCTAAGAGTAGCTCTTAAGCGTTTAGGATAAATAAACAGTTCCAGTGCTTCAGATATAGATTTACATACAATATCTGAAGCAAACAGACTTTTTGTACTGCACCCTTCATCTCCCATTACGCAGATTCCAATTGCCGCTTTTTGCAGCATTTTCATATCATTGTTCCCATTCCCTATTGCAGCGCACTCACTTGCATCTAATCCACTTATATATGCCTCTTTTTCCAGAGTATGATTTTCGCTCTGTAAAACCTTTACATGTAAATCAAAATCTTTCAACTCATTTTTCACACTGCCGAATGTATCTGCAGTGATTACATGTAAAGTATATTTTTGTGCCAAAAGCGGCAGTAAACTTCTTAACTCTTCTTTTAAAACACCATCTTTAGCTATTGTGCCATTATAATCCAAAACAATATATTTGATATTTGTGTGCATATTTTCCCCGTTAATCTCTCTTTTAGTCAAAGAAGACTAGTATATGAAACTTTATTTAGGACATTATACATTATGAAAGATATAAAACTCACACAATACAGTCACGGTGCAGGCTGCGGCTGTAAAATTTCTCCAAAATTACTCGACAGTATCTTAAAAAGCTCACGCGAAACGATTCAATACCCTGAACTTTTAGTCGGTAACAGTTCAAAAGATGATGCTGCAGCATTTGATTTGGGCAATGGTACTTCTGTTTTAAGCACAACTGATTTTTTTATGCCTATAGTTGACGATCCCTTTACATTCGGGCGCATTGCAGCCACCAATGCCATCAGTGATATTTATGCGATGGGCGGTAAACCACTTATGGCAATTTCTATTTTTGGCTGGCCCATCAACAAGCTTGATGCTAATGTAGCACGTGAAGTGATTGACGGGGGGCGTTCTGTCTGCGAAGAAGCGGGTATTCCACTAGCCGGCGGACACAGCATAGACTCCCCTGAGCCGATTTTCGGACTTGCAGTTACAGGCATTGCAAACAATGAGCACATAAAAAGAAACAATACTGCCGAGGCTGATTGCGAACTCTTTTTAACAAAACCACTGGGTATCGGCATCCTTACTACAGCACAAAAACAAGGTAAAATCTCGGAAGGTGACATTGATATTGCCATAGAAGCAATGTGTACACTCAATAAAATCGGAGCAGAAATTTCTCAGCTTGAAGGAGTAACGGCACTCACTGATGTTACAGGCTTCGGTCTGCTTGGACATTTAAGTGAAATATGTGAGGGAAGCGGTATCAGCGCAGTTGTTGAATTTGAGAAAGTGCCGACACTCAAAAATGTCAAAAAGTATTTAGAAATGGGCTGTGTACCAGGCGGAACACGAAGAAATTTTGAGAGTTACGGAGAGAAAATCTCACCCATGACAACCGAGCAGCAAGATATTTTATGTGATGCGCAAACTTCTGGAGGACTGCTGTGTGCTGTACGCAAAGATGCACTTGATGATTTTTTATCTATTACAAAAAATGCAGGACTCACTTTAGAGTCCATAGGAAAAACAACAGCACCTTCAAAATATTTAGTCGAGGTACTTTAGTTGCATCTGCCTTTAAGTGATGATTTTTTATCAATTGTCTTAAATGAAACACCCCTGCTTGATGTTCGCGCACCTATTGAATTTAACAAAGGCAAATTTATCAATGCTGTAAATATTCCGATACTCGATGATGAAGAGCGCAGACTTGTAGGAACAAAATATAAAGAAGCGGGTAACGCCGCGGCTATAGAGTTAGCTGAGTCACTCATAAAAAATGAAGGCAAAGAAAAAAGAGTTGCCCTTTGGCAAGAGTATTTAAAAGAAAATCCCGATGCAAAACTCTACTGTTTTCGAGGAGGCCAGCGTTCTGGTATCTCACAGGAGTGGCTCAAAGAAGCGAACATAGATATTACAAGACTCAAAGGCGGATACAAGGCTTTTCGTAATTTTCTCATACAACAGACTGAAGAGATAAGCGCTGTAACACCGACACTTATTCTGGGTGGCCCAACAGGCTCGGGTAAAACTATTCTTTTAAACAAATTACAAAATGCCATAGATCTTGAAGGTATTGCAAACCATCGCGGCTCTTCGTTTGGCAGTTTTACCAATGCCCAGCCTTCACAGATTGATTTTGAAAATAACCTTGCATACAAACTTATACAGTTTCATCATAAAGATTTTAACAAACTTGTTTTGGAGCATGAAAGTCATAATATCGGCAGAACTTTTATTCCAAAGCCTGTATATGACAACTTTATGCAGGGTGAGCTTGTTTTACTTCAAACTCCACTTGATGTTCGTGCACGAATAACCTATGAAGAGTATGTTGTCTCAGCCCTAAGAGAATATGAAATGTTGTATAATGATGCAGGCCTACAGAAGTGGGCAGAAAACGTGAAAGCGGGACTCAAAAGAATTCAAAAACGTCTTGGAAACCAACTCTATACACAACTTACTTATCTCTTTGACGAGGCTTATTTCATACATACGCAATCAGAGGCTAAAGCATTATATATAGAGTGGATTACCCTGCTTTTGGAGCGCTATTATGACCCGATGTATGACTACCAAATTCAAAAGAGCCCTATACCTATCGTATTTCAAGGAGATGAGCAGTCCGTACTTGACTTTATAAAAAAACAAGAAACAAAAATATGATACAATTTCTTTATGCAAAATAATTCAAAACATTTAGAACTTTTAGACAATACAAACAAAACATTTGAAGAAGAGTTTTACAAATATGCCAAGCCTTTTGAGTATGAAAAAGGATCGTCTCCGTTTTATCCAGACGATCTGCTCAAATATTTTTATGTTGTAATGGATGGCAGAGTCAAAACCTATCAAATAAACTTTCAGACAAATAAAGAACAGACACTCTTCATTTATAAACGTGGAGATATGTTTGATGTCATTTCACTGCTTGACGGCAAACCGCATGAAGTAATTTATGAGGTTATAGAAGATGCCAATATTTTACGTCTTCCTATTGAAAGAGTCCGCTATTGGCTGGAAAATGATTTAACTTTTAACAAAAAGTTCTTTCCATACCTCGCTGCACATATGCGCTATACGGAAGAACTGGCAACAGAGCTTGCACTTCATGATACAAAAGAGCGTTTTTTAAATCTTTTAGTACAAAATTTGAACCCTAACAACAGGTTTCGTTATCAGCTCCTGCAAAATCTTTCCAACAGCGAAATAGCCAAACTGCTCGGAACCGTCCGTCATGTTATTGAGCGAAGTATCAAGCAGCTCAAAGCAGATGATATTATAGAAACCGGCCGACGCAACATCAAAGTAAAAAATCTGCAAAAACTTTTGGATAAAACTTCTCAAATGCTACTTAAGTAGCAAAACACTTTTTTAAAATTTATTATCATTTCTTAAATAAAAATTTTAAGGAGTGAGGTATGTTAGTAACAAGACATAGAAATCCGACAAATACAAATAATACTAAAAGATTTGATTTAATTAATGAATTTTTCAATGCACTTGAGACGCAAAACAGCGAGGAGCCAAGAGAGGTTTTTGACTTTATTCCCGCTGTAAATACCCGAGAAAGCGATGACGCTTATTATATTGAGCTTGATTTGCCTGGTATAAAAAAAGAAGATGTTGAGATTAGTATAGATAAAAACATCTTAACCATCAAAGGCAAGCGTGAAGTTAAACGTGAAGAAAAAAAAGATGACTACTATAGAGTAGAGAGTGCCTACGGTACTTTTGCAAGAAGTTTCACGCTTCCTGAGAAAGTTGATACTGAAAATATCCGTGCATCAAGTGAAGACGGCGTGGTCGAAATTACCATACCAAAATTAAAAGTTGAAAAAGATACAACGAAAAAAATTGAAATCGAGTAAGGAGGCTTATTATGGACATCATAAAAACATCAAAAGATTTAGTGGAAAAAGCAGAAGAGGAAGTTGAAAAAGGTTTGGAAGTCGTCAAAGATACATTTCACAATGTAGCATCACATCTTCCGCTTGCCAACCTTGCAAAACATCATAATGACACCTTTACAATCGAGGTTGATTTACCGGGCGTTAAAAAAGAAGATATAGAATTAAAAGTCGAAGATGATTATCTGACTGCTACAGCAGTGAGAAAATTTAAAAATGAGGTCAATGAGGATGATTACTATCTTTGTGAATCAGATTTCGGCGTAATCTCAAGAAGTTTTATCCTGCCTGAAAATATCGACAGAGATAAGATTCAAGCCAAATTTGAAGACGGAAGATTGTACCTGACTCTTGAAAAACTAGAATCTAAAAAGACAAAAAATATCAGCATCAATTAAAAGGTGCTGATAAAACAAAGGAGTTCCCCCATGAAAAAGATACTGAGCAGTGTATTGCTTTCATCTTTGCTTGCAGGGTCGGCATTTGCGGTATCTGTCAATGAAATGAATCCATACGATGCAGATTTTGCAAAAATGAATCAATATTTTAGTTCTCTTTTAGAGTCACATTTAAGTGCTTCAGCTCTTAATAATTTCAGTTATCCAAGAACAGATATTCAAGATTTAAAAGACACAATAATTTTAAAATTTGATTTAGCGGGTGTAGAGAAAAAAAATATTAAACTTTCTATTGATGACAATAAAATTTTGACCCTTGAGGGTGAAAAAAAAGAATCTAAAGAACAAAAATCAAAAGAGTTTGTCAAAAAAGAGATATTTTACGGTAGTTTTAAAAAGGCAATACAACTGCCTGAGAATATAGATGAGAATAAACTGCAGACAAAATTTGAAAACGGTATTTTAACAGTAACTATTCCTAAAACGGAAATTAAAAAACAAAAAGCAAAACTTATCCCTATAAAATAATGAGATAATTTTGCTAAAATTCGCTTTATGAATTCATATGCAGAAAAATTTAACAAAGCGACACAAAACACTTTTTTTCAAAACCTTCCTCTACATGAACAAGAGTTTATAAAAGAGAAAGCTTTTGAGTACAAATTTTCCTATCAGGAAATTAAACAGATAATCAATTTCGCGCGAGACTTGGGAATGTGGGATGAAAAAAGAATTACAGCCATTTTTCCCGAGCATCCTCAAAGAAAAGTTGTTTTTTCAAGACTTACCAAAGCTTACGAAGCCATCCGAAATGCTCCGAATTCTTATGAAAATTTTACATTAAAAAATATCCCTCAAGAACAGAAATATACATTTAAAACAGCACCAAAAGAAGGTTTTGGACTGGGTCTTTGTCCTGTGGCAAGTGAGAAAACACGCTGCTGTAATCTACTGACACTTGATGCAGTTGAGAGTTGCGGATTTGACTGTTCTTACTGCTCTATTCAAAGCTTTTACAACCAAAATACCATTACTTTTGACAGTAATTTTGCAGACAAACTACTTAACCTGCAGCTTGAGGTGAACAAAACCTACCATATCGGAACAGGACAGGCATCTGATTCTTTGATGTTTGGAAACCGCGAAGGTATTTTAGATGCACTTTTTGAATTTGCAAGAAAAAATCCCAATGTCATTTTAGAATTTAAAACAAAGTCTGATAATATCAAATATCTTTTAGAAAATGAGGTGCCTAAAAATATTCTCTGTACTTGGAGTTTAAATACCCAGACTATTATTGACAATGAAGAGCATTTGACAGCTTCGCTTAGCAAACGCATCAATGCAGCCAGAAAAATGGCAGACAAAGGCGTAAAAGTCGGCTTTCATTTTCATCCTATTATTGAATATAAGGGTTATCTTGATGAATATCAAAAAGTTTATGAAGAACTTATACTACAATTCGACCCTCAAGAAGTCGCACTTGTAAGTTTTGGAACCCTGACTTTTATAAAGCCAGTCATTAAGCAGTTGCGTGAACGTGAATTTAGAACTAAAATCACACAAATACCGCATGAAGACGCAAGCGGAAAAACATCGTATCCTGATGCTACAAAAATAGAAATGTTTAAACATGCCTATGAAAGTTTTAAACCATGGAGAGAGACAAAAGAGAAGGTCTTTTTTTATCTTTGTATGGAAGAACACCTTATGTGGGCAAAAACATTCGGGTACCAATATGCTACTAACAACGACTTTGAACATGCCATGCTCGGAGCATACTGCGAAAAACTGGGTCAAGATTTTTTACTCTAAGGATTATTTATGCAAACAAAAGAAAACTATTTTTTATCACAACCGCATCAGCCCTTTTTTCTTCTGGGAATCATAAATGCCATAGTAATGATGCTTATTTTTGCACTGGGTTATAAGGGCGTTTTATCCTTACATGGTGACTCACTGACATTTCACAGCTACTCTTTAATATTTTTAGTCTTTACAAACTTTTTTACTGGTTTTATATTTACAACTTTTCCGCGTTTTAACCAGACACAGGTTATAGAAAAAAAATACTATACCAACATTTTTTATGCAAATACTCTGGCATCACTGCTTTTTCTTGTGGGTGCTTTTAGCTCTGAATTACTCACACTAGGAGCAATGCTCTTGAGTCTGATTGCACAGATTTTTATTGTTTTAAAGCTGAAAAACATCTATGAAACAGGTATGGCACCGGATAAATCAGACTCTTTTTGGATTTTGAATGCAAACTACTTCGGGCTTTTTGGAAATGCTCTTTTCATTCTCTCTTTTTTTGTGCCTGCAATTTTACCAATCGCTATTACGATTTCGTTTTACATGTACCTGATTTTTTTTGCCTTTAGTGTGGGACAGAGAATGATTCCTTTTTTCTCTCACTCATTTGCACAAAAAAATGAAAGCTTTATCAAAATAATTTTTATTTTGTTTGTCTTAAAAAGTATCTTTGCTTCTGCAGATATAAAAAGTGTACAGATTCTTGTAGATTTACTGCTTGCTGGGTATATGTTTCTTGAATTTAAACGCTGGGATTTACATCCTTTTCAGTCTCCTCCTATTCTTTGGATACTGCATCTTGCACTTTTTTGGCTGCCTGTATCGTTTTTTCTCTCAGCACTTAGTTTAGGTGCGGAAATATTTTTAGATACATCATTTTATTTTTTAAATATTCATCTGCTTGCAATAGGATTTTTAACAACCCTGCTTATAGGTTTTGGAACACGTGTAACACTTGGCCATTCGGGACAACCGCCACAAGCCGACACATTAGCTACGAAAATATTTTTATCCATTCAAATGGTGGTCCTTTTACGCGCGCTTTTTAGTATAAATGTAGCGTTTGGATGGGGACTTAACTTTTTGTTTGACATCTCATTTACAGCCTGGCTGTTACTCTTTTTGGTTTGGGGAGGCAGGTATTTTAAAGTATTGGTTTTTGGAAGTAAATTATAAGCCGCGACAGGCGAAGCTAAAGCATCGCTTCCAAAAATAAAATCAAAATTAGTTTTGAATTATAGTGGTATAATGTCGTTAAATTAATACAACGGAATTACCTAATGGAAAAAACAATAAGCCCTTACTTAGAACTAGGAAAAATGAATACCCTGCGTGTCGACAGAGACACAACACCCGGTCTCTATCTTATGGCCCAAGATGGCAATGATGTCCTTCTCCCCGGTCAGTATGTTACTGATGATATGATAGAAAATTCTCTTGTGGATGTTTTTTTATACACAGATTCAGAAGACAGGCTTGTAGCCAATACAAACAAACCGCTTGCTATGCTCGATGAATTTGCTCTTTTAGAGGTTGTGGATGTTGCCCCTTTTGGCGCCTTTATGAACTGGGGACTGCCAAAGGATCTGCTTGTGCCTAAAATGTTTCAAAAAACACCTTTTGAAATCGGCGAAAAAAGATTTATAAAAATCATATATGACGAACGAACACACCGCCTTGTCGGTACGGAAAAACTCGGTGACTTTTTTGATAGAAAGCCAAAAGGTTTGACTGCAAACAAAGAGGCAGAAATTTTAGTAATTTCTAAAACACCGCTTGGGTTTAAATGCATTGTAAATGGCAAATATGAAGGGCTGATTTATCATAATGAGATATTTGAGGATATAAAGTTGGGTGATAAAAAAACTGCCTATGTTAAAACAGTGCGAAAAGATGGCAATATTGACCTCACACTCAGACGCCCCGGCAGTAAAAAAGATGGTTCATCTGCCCAAAAAGTTCTAGAACTTCTACAACAAAGCAAAGGTATAATGCCTTATAACTATAAAAGTGATGCCGAGCTGATTAAAAGTGTATTTGGACTCAGTAAAAAAGAGTTTAAGCGTTCTTTGACACAACTGCAGGATGATGGGAAAATAGAGGTCAAAGATACCGGCATTTACCTTAAGGCATAAACAATGGCAAAAAAGAAAAAAATCTGTGATTTAAGTAAAGAAAATATAGAATATATACAGGACAACATAAACTACAAAATCCTGCGTTTTAACCCAGAATATATGACAGTACATGTAATAAAATTTGAGGGAAATGAAAAACAAGAGATTGTCGATATGCCTTTTGCGCATCTGCCAAAAGCAATAAAAAAGATTATAAAGCCCAATTAATCACTGGGCTTTATGGACGCATATCCATAATGAATCATGTTAAAGATATACAAGGAGAATCGTAAGAAAGATTATATACTTTAATTGTTACAATAGTGTTAACACAATAGATTTTTTGCAAAAAGTCTAATATTATAGGAGCTAAAATGAAAAAATGCAATTCCCTGCAAGAAGTAAGAAATGAAATCGACAAAATTGACACACAGCTTGTAGAACTTATCTCAGAACGCAGTCATTTAATTCGTCAGGCAGCCGGTTTTAAAGAGAGTGTTGAAGAAGTTAAGGCTCAGGATAGAATTGATGATATTATGCAAAGGGTCAGAAAAAAAGCGATTGAATTAAATGTAAATCCAAATATGATTTCTGAACTTTTTAAAATTATGATAGATGAAATGGTAGAAACGGAAATAAGTGAGTTAAGAAACGCTGGAAATTTCTAAATTTAAAAGAGGCAAAACCTCTTTTAATTATTTGTATCTATAAGTGATACGCCCTTTATCTAAAGAGTATGGTGTCAATTCAAGTTTTACTTTGTCACCTGGAAGTATTTTTATATAGTGCATACGCATTTTACCTGCGATATGACATAAAATAATATGTCCATTTTCTAATTCAACACGAAAAGTTGCATTAGGCAAAGCCTCAATAATCTTGCCATCAACTTCAATAACGTCTGCTTTAGCCATTTTTTAAGTCCTTTTTCTCTTAAGCAAGAGATAATATTTCAGCTTTACCATTGATAACTGCAACAGTATGCTCATAGTGTGAACCGCGTAAACCATCGGCACTAACAACATCCCAACCATTTTCTAAAATTATTGGTTTAGAATCTTTTTGACAAATCATAGGTTCCAAACAAAAAACCATTCCATTTTTTATCTTTGGGCCAGACTTCGGTGAGCCTCCTTCAAGATAATTTGGAATTTCAGGTTCTTCATGAGGTTTCTTTCCTATACCGTGACCACAAAAGTTTTTAAGTGGAACAAAACCACGATCACGAATGAAGTTTTCCATCAAAAATGAAAGTTCTTTAAAACGCATACCTTCTTTGATATTTTCAATGGCATGCATCAAAGTATCTTTTGAACACGCTATTAAATCTTCATCAGCTTTTGTAATTTCACCTACACCCACACTGATTGCAGCATCACCAAACCAACCGTCAAGTTCTGTACCGATATCATAACCGATAACATCACCCTCTTGTAATTTATAGTCAGATGGTATACCATGAATAATCACTTCATTAGGTGATGTACACACAGCATTAGGAAAGCCATATAAACCTTTAAAGGAAGGACGTGCCCCATGACTTCTGATGTAATCTTCAGCCATAGCATCCATCTCTTTGAGACTCATACCTACTTTTGTATTTTCACGTAGCAGATCTAAAGCACCACCAACAATTTTGTTGGCAGCTCTCAGTTTTTCTATCTCCGCTGGTTTTCTAAGTGCAATTGCCATAATTAAAGACCGACTGCACTTAGTGTTTCATATTTGCTCATATATATTTGAGCTTCAATTTTTCTCATCGTATCAAGTGCAACCTGAACAACGATTAAAACTGCTGTACCACCAAAGAAGAATGGAACACCCATACCTTTTATAATCATAAAAGGTAAAGTTGCAACCAATCCAAGATAAAGTGCACCGGTAAATGTTAATCTACTTGCTGTTTCATTTAAGAAATTTTTAGTAGCTTCACCAGTACGAATACCTGGAATAAATCCGCCTTGACGTTTTAGGTTATCTGCAATATCTTTTGCATTGAATGTAATTGATGCATAAAAGAATGCGAAGAATACAACAAATACAAAAGTCAAAAAGTTAAAAAAGTAACTATTTGGATTCAAATAATCTGCAATTGCCTGAATAGCCGGATTTGTACTGCTTGAGAGTACAGTCATCGGAAACATTAAAATTGCAGACGCAAAGATAACCGGAATAACACCGGCCAAGTTCACTTTAATAGGAATATAATTCATTACACGTTTGTTTTGGTTTTGCATCATCGTCTTTTTAGCATATGTAATAGGCACACGACGCTCACCCAGCTCAACATAAATGATTATTCCTACCGTTGTAAGTACTAGCAGTAATATAGCAATAACTGTTATGAAACTCATTGCACCGGTGTTTACCATTTCAATTGTTTGGCCAATTGCTCTTGGAATTGCTGAAACAATACCTGCAAAGATAATAAGAGAAATACCGTTACCGATGCCGCTTTGTGTTATTTGCTCACCAATCCACATTAATAACATTGTTCCTGCAAGCATTGAAACAGCAGAAAGCATGATAAATGTAGTATGATCAGCAAGAATTGCAGAGTTACCCGTAGGTCCAGTTAAGCTTTGCAGTCCCACACTTACACCAACAGCCTGAATAAGCGTTATCACAATAGTTGCATAACGAATAATCTGCATATATTTCACCATACCATCGCGCTCTTTTTTCATTTGACCAAGTGTCGGAAATGTTGCAGCTAAAAGCTCCATAATAATTGAGGCGGTGATATAAGGCATAATACCCAAAGAGATTATAGATAATCGTTGCACAGCGTTTCCACTGAACATATTAAATAATCCTAATGCGTCTGATTGGTGTGAGTCGAAGAAAGAAGCAATAACAGCTGTATCTACGCCGGGAACCGGCACATAAGCCAGTAGGCGGTAGATAAATAAAAAACCGATAGTAATAAGTATCTTATTTACTAGATTTTTATTCACAACTAGTTACCTGTTGTTGTAACGTTTTCGTCTTTAATTTTCGATGCTAAATCTTTTGCAGAAGCACCTACTAGTTTAATTTTAGTCACTGAAGAAGCAACTTTATGAACTGAACGGATTGTCTCCATTGTAATTTCACCAAGCTCTGCAACAGCTTTGATTTTTTCAACGTTAATTACATATGGTTTTATCACTGTAGAGTGAAAACCGATTTTTGGTAAACGTTTTGCAAGTGGTTGTTGACCACCCTCAAAGTTTCTTTTTCTTTTGTAACCTGAACGAGATTTCTGACCTTTTTGACCACGAGCGGCAGTCTTACCAGTACCAGAACCTTGACCGCGTCCAACACGCTTACGATTAGCTGTTGAACCCTCTGCAGGTGTTAAGTTTTCAATACCCATTTTCTATCCTTTTATACGAGATAGTGCTTCGATTGTAGCACGTACTAGTGTGTTTGGATTGTTTGAACCGATTGATTTTGTAAGTATATCTTGTACACCTGCAAGTTCAAGAACTGGACGAGCAGCTCCACCGGCGATAACACCAGTACCTTCTGATGCTGGCTTTAGTAATACACGAGAAGCATTATATTTATGCTCAATATCGTGTGCTATTGTAGAACCTTTTATTTTAACAGTTGTTAAATTTTTAAAAGCATTATCTACGGCTTTACGTATAGCGTCAGGAACTTCTTTTGCTTTACCAACACCGTAACCTACAGTACCGTTTTTGTTACCAACAACGATAAGTGCAGTAAAACGAAAACGTCTACCACCCTTAACAACTTTAGTTACACGACCAATATTTACAATTGATTCTTCAAATTCATCTCTATTGATTTCTGTCATAGCCATGCGCTCCTAGAACTTAATTTCGTTTGCACGAACTGCGTCACCAAATGCAGCAATTACGCCGTGATATTGGTAACCATTACGGTCAAATACAATCTCAGAGATGTTTGCTTCTTTTAGTTTAGCAGCAAATGCTTCACCAAGTGCAGCAGCACCTTCTTTGTTCGCTTTGTGACCAGTAGCCTTTGAGTGTAGTGAACAAATTGTTGTTGCAGTTGCATCATCAATTGCCTGTACACTTAGGTAACGGTTTGATTTAAATACAGAAACACGAGGAAGTGTAGCACTACCGTGAATTTTTGCACGAATACGACGCTTACGCTTTAAACGGTTAGCTATTTTATTCTTTAATACTTTAGCATTCATTTATCTTCCTCCCTTATTTCTTAGCAGTTTTACCGGCTTTACGCACGATATGCTCATCTATGTATTTAACACCTTTACCTTTGTAAGGCTCTGGTGGACGAAATGATCTAATCTCAGCAGCAGCTTGACCTAACATTTGTTTGTCATGGCTTTTAAGAGTAATAACATTCTTTTCAACGCTTGCTTCTAAACCTTCAGGTAACTCATAATTAATATCATGAGAGAAACCAAGTTGTAGATTTAAAACTTTTCCTTTAACAGCAGCTCTATAACCAACACCATTAATTTCTAATTGCTTAGAATAACCAGTAGTTAAACCAGTAACGATATTTTGAGCCAATGCTCTAAAAGTTCCCCAGAAAGCTCTATGCTCACGAGAATCTGAAAGATTTTTAAAAGTTAAAGTGTTTCCTTCTACTTCGAAAGTAACATAACCCTTAGTATCTAAATCAACACTATTTTTGCCTTTAGCAAAAGTTATAACATTTCCATTTGTAGTAACACTAATGTCACTAGCAAATTCTACAGGATTTTTTCCAATTCTTGACATGTTATCTCCCTACCAAACCGTACACATAACTTCACCACCAATACCAAGCTCATAAGCTTTGTCATTTGGTAGAACGCCGTGTGATGTACTAACAATAATAGTTCCGTAACCATTTTTGAAACGTTTTATATCTTCTTTACCTTGATAAACACGTCTACCAGGCTTAGAAATTCTTTTCATCTCATTGATTACAGTTTTACCATCTTCACCGTACTTAAGTACAACTTTGACAGTTTTCTTTACGCCGTCTTCGATTACATTACAAGATTCAATGTAACCTTTATCTACTAAGATATTTGCTACAGCTTCAACACTCTTAGAGTGCACTAAAGTTGTAACCGGTAATCTTCTCATACCAGCATTACGAATACGTGTTAACGCATCTGATACTAAATCATTAATTGCCATTTATATTTTCCTTAATATTTGCAAATCTTTCGACTGCTACTGTTAGGAGTTTCAAACTGGTTTCTACCAGCTTGACTTTCTAACACCTGGTATTAAACCTTCGTTTGCCATTTTTCTAAAACAGATACGACAAATTCCAAAATCTCTCAATACAGAGTGTGGACGACCACAAATCTGACAACGTGTATATGCACGTACTTTGAATTTTGGAGTTCTCGCAGCTTTAGCTATCATAGACTTTTTAGCCATTAGTTGCTCCCTTTAGTAAAAGGCATTCCCATTTTCTCTAATAGAGTAAATGCTGCCTTGTCTGAATCAGCAGTTGTAACAACTGTGATATTCATACCGTGAATCTGCATGATTGAATCATAACTAATCTCAGGGAAAATAAGTTGTTCTTGAAGACCGAAGTTATAGTTACCACGACCGTCAAAACCATTTCTTGGAACACCACGGAAATCTTTCACACGTGGAAGTGCGATAGCTACTAGGCGATCGAAGAAGTTATACATATTTTCACCACGAAGTGTGACACGAATACCTACCGGCATACCTTCACGTACTTTAAAACCTGCAACAGATTTCTTAGCAATTACAGTAGAAGCTTTTTGACCAGCTATTGTAGTGATTGTATCTTCAATATTTTGAATTAGTTTGTTATCTTTCATAGCAAAACCAGCACCAACAGAGATAACAATTTTATCGAATGCAGGAATCTGCATTACATTTTTGATATCTAAAGCTGCTTGGATCTCTGGCTTAAGAGCTAAATATTTTTCTTTTAAACGAGCCATCTAATTATGCCTCCACTTTACGTACGTTTGAAACATCGATTGGCATCTCTTTATTGATATGCCCACCTTTAGCGTTCTCTTCAGTTGGTTTCACAGCTTTTTTAGCTATTTTACAACCCTCAACGATTACTTTGTTTTTCTTAGGAAACACTGCAACTACTGCTGCTTTTGTACCTTTGTCATCTCCAGCGATAATTTCTACCATATCGCCTTTTTTGAAATTAAACTTTGCCATTAAACAACCTCCGGTGCAAGAGATACAATTTTCATGAATCCTGCGTAACGTACTTCACGACCGATTGGTCCGAAAATACGAGTACCAATAGGCTCTCTCTTGTCATCAAGTATAACTGCTGCATTGTCATCAAAACGAATTAATGAACCGTTTTCACGCTGAACTTCTTTATGAGTTCTAACAACAACAGCTTTTACAACTTTACCTTTTTTAACTTTAGCAGTTGGAATCGCTTTTTTTACAGAAGCAACGATAACGTCACCTACTGATGCATAACGACGCTTAGAACCGCCAAGTACCTTAATACACATAATCTCTTTAGCACCTGTATTATCAGCTACATTTAAACGAGTAAAACCTTGAATCATTACTACGCTCCTTTTACAACTGATTTAAGTCTAAAAGATTTAGTCTTAGAAAGTGGACGACACTCGATTGCAATAATCTCGTCTCCAACTTTTACTTCATTACGTTCATCATGTACCAGGTACTTTTTGAAACGCTTTACAACTTTATGATAACGAGGATGCATTACACGACGTTCAACAACTATAGTTACTGTTTTATCGCCTGCAATTTTAATTACGTTACCTTGAATTTCACGCTTATTAGCCATCGCTCGCCCCTACTTTGCTACTGCAGCAAGTGCAGTATTCATTCTAGCAATATCTTTTTTAGCAACACGAAGTTCGCTAGTATTTTGTAATTGCATCATTTTTTGTTTAATTTTTAAAGTAAACAGTTCAGTCTTTTTCTCTTTAAGCATTGCTTGAAGCTCTGCTGAACTTTTTTCTGCTAAATCAGAATATTTCATTGTTCATCTCCGCAGTAACAATTTTACATTTGAATGGTAGTTTATGCATAGCAAGAGTTAATGCTTCACGAGCAATCTCTTCTGGTACACCACCCATTTCAAAGATTATACGACCTGGTTTAATATTCATAACCCATTGGTCAACAGCACCCTTACCTTTACCCATACGAGTTTCAAGAGGTTTTGCAGTTAACGGCTTGGCAGGGAATACACGAATCCAAATCTTACCTTGTCTTTTAATGTGACGAGTTGCAGAAATACGAGCCGACTCAATCTGACGTGAGTTGATACGGCCAGCTTCTACCGCTTTAAATGCGATGTCACCAAAAGATAATTTATAGCCAGAACGAGCGTAACCACGGTTACGTCCTTTCATTACTTTACGATATTTTGTTCTTTTTGGCATTAACATGATTATTCAGCCTTTTCACTATTTTCGCGTCTAACTGGTTTTCTACCACGACGCTCTTTTTTCTCTTCTTTAGCTTCTGCAGGAATACCTTTAGTAAGTACTTCCCCTTTGAAAATCCATACTTTAACACCTATGATTCCATAAGTAGTATGAGCTTCAGCGAAACCGTAATCAATTTTTGCACGAAGAGTATGAAGAGGAACACGTCCCTCTAAGTACCATTCAGTACGTGCCATTTCAGCACCGCCCAAACGACCTGCAACTGCAACTTTGATACCTTTAGCACCAGAACGCTGTGCACCTTGCATAACTTTTTTCATAGCTCTACGGAATGCAACACGACGTTCTAACTGAGTAGCAACATTTTCAGCAACTAATTGTGCTGAAGTTTGTGCTTTTTTCTCTTCTTTGATATTAATAGATACAGTTTTACCAACAAGTTTTTGAACAGCAGTTTTTAACTTCTCTATATCTGCACCTTTCTTCCCGATAATAATACCAGGACGTGCTGCAACGATAGTTACACGAAGTCTTTTTACTGTTCTTTCAATGATGATGTTAGAAACACCAGCATAGTAAAGCTCTTTTTTCAAAAATGTTCTTATCTTGTGATCTTCACCTAAAGCTGCCGGAGCAGTTTTAAAATTAGGAAACCAACGAGATTCCCAGTTGCGGTTGATACCAAGACGTAAACCAATAGGATTAACTTTTTGACCCATACTATTTACCCTCTACTTCTACTAAGATATGTGCTGTTGGTTTTCTAATACCAGACGCCATACCACGAGCACGTGGGCGGAAACGTTTAAGTACTGGACCATTGTCAACACGACATGATGTAATTACACAATCTTCAGCTTCACTACCACTGTTAGCAACTGCAGATGCAATTACTTTAGAGATAATTTTTGCCGCCTTATTTGGAGTGAATTCTAAAGCTGCCATAGCTTCTTCAGCATTCATACCCTGCACTTCACGCGCAATAAGACGAGATTTGATAGGTGATACACGGATAAATTTTAATAATGCTCTAGCCATGACTACCCCTTCTTCTGAACAGAGCCCTTGTGGCCCTTGAATGTACGAGTTGGTGCAAATTCACCAAGTTTATAACCAATGTGGTTCTCTGTAACATATACAGGAACAAATTGGCGACCATTATGAACATTTATTGTCAAACCAACCATATCAGGAAGAACCATAGATCTTCTTGACCAAGTTTTAATAGGTTTTTTCTTCGCTTCGGCTTTCATAGCCTCCACTTTTTTCATTAAATGATCATCTACGAATGGACCTTTTTTTACTGAACGAGCCATTATTAACCTACCCTTTTAGCATTTGGTTTACGGCGAGTAATAATTAATTTATCACTAGCTTTCTTACGACGAGTTTTAGCACCCTTAGTTGGTTTACCCCAAGGAGTAACTGGATGACGACCTGAGTTCGTTTTACCTTCACCACCACCATGCGGGTGATCAATCGGGTTCATTGCAGAACCACGAGTCTGTGGACGAATACCAAGGTGACGTTGACGACCAGCTTTTGCAATAACAATGTTTGCAAATTCTTCATTACCAACACTTCCAACAGTAGCTAAACACTCACCAAGTACTAAACGCATTTCTGATGAAGGCATACGTAAAGATACATACTTTCCATCACGACCCATAATCTGAGCAGAAGTTCCAGCTGAACGAACCATTTGTCCGCCTTTGCCAACTTTTAACTCAACATTATGTACAAGTGTACCAACAGGAATGTTTTGAAGTTTCATCGTATTACCCGGTTTAACATCTAAACCAGATTCTGCAGACTCAACTGTATCTCCAACATTTAAACCTTTTGGTTGTAGAATATATCTTTTTTCACCATCAGCATAAGTAATTAATGCGATACGACAGTTACGGTATGGATCATACTCAATTGCAGATACAGTACCAGATACACCAAATTTATTTCTTTTAAAATCAACAATACGGTAAAGCTTTTTCGCACCAGCTTGACGGTGACGAGATGTAATACGACCATTATTGTTACGACCAGCAGTTGTTGGAAGTTTTACTAATAATGAACGAACACTAGCTTTAGCAGTAATATCTGAACTGTCTACATTCGTATAAAAACGACGAGACGGAGTTATCGGTCTATAAGTTTTAATTGCCATCTTATACCGCCAAACTTTCTATTTGTGCACCCTCAGGTAAAGTAACATAAAACTTTTTGAAATCATTCTGTTTACCTTGTACACCACGGAAACGTTTTACTTTTCCGCTTTGATTTAAAGAGTTAATCTTTGTTGGAATAATTCCGAAATACTCTCTAAACACCTCTTTAAGACCTGTTTTACTCATACGTGGTGAAGTTTGAACAACTATAACACCATCTTCTTGTAAACCTAAAGTCTTTTCTGTATATAAAATAGATTTAATATCTGTAATATCAGCCATTACTTAGCCTCACTTGTTAAAGTTTCCCATACAGCTTTTTCTATCACGATTGAGCGATAGTTAGCAGCTAAGTATGCGTTTAACTCATTAGATTCAACAACATAAGTTTGATGTAAGTTCTCAAACGCTAAAAATGTTGGCTCGTCCAATAAAGATTTAACAAAAAGTGTATCTCTTTGACCTAAAGCTTTGAACATTGCTGCAGCGTCTTTAGTTTTACCAGACTCAACAGAGATGCTGTCTACTATAAAAAGAGTACCATTTTGTGCATGCTCATTTAAAGCAAAGTTTAAAGCAAGTTTTTTCTGCTTTTTATTTACTTTTAAATCGTAGTTATGGTTATTTTTTGAACCAAAAGCTTTACCACCACCTACGAATATAGGAGAACGACGAGAACCTGCACGAGCACGTCCGCCACCTTTTTGAGCCCATGGTTTTTTACCACCACCACGTACTTCACTTCTACCTTTAGTTGTCGCTGTATTAGCACGTTGTGCAGCTTGAGCAGACTTTACATAAAGGTAAAGGTTATGAGGGTTAATTCCAGAGAATGCCTCTGGTAATGCTAACTCAGATGCTTTTTCCATTTTTTCATTTAAAACGATTGCGCTCATTATTTAGCTACCTTTACACGACCTAGAGCACCGTTAGCACCTGAAACTGAACCTAAAACCGCAATGATTTTGTTTTCAGCATCGAAAGAAACGATCTCATTTTTTACACTGTTTTGTGTATTTCCGTATTGTCCAGGCATTTTCTTACCTTTCATTACACGACCTGGCCATTCAGCATTACCGATAGAACCTGTTCTACGACCAAATCTATGGCCGTGAGATGCAGGACCACCACCGAAATTCCAACGCTTCATCGCACCTGAAAAACCACGACCTTTTGTGTTGAAAGTAGTTTTCACTGCACTAGCATCTGCTAATGGAGCTAAATCTAAATCACCAGCTTCGGCGTTTGCTACTTCTAAAGTAACGAAACGGTTAAATTCAGTTGGAAGGTTGTATTTCTTCTGTTGACCTTCAATTGCTTTATTCATTTTTTTACCGCTATTGTAAGCTACAATCGCAGTACCTTCATTTACTTCACATACTTTCGCGTCTAAAACTCTTAATAGAGTAACTGGCTTAGACGGAACTGTGATAGTACGGCTCATACCGATTTTTTCAACAATATATTCCACGATTACTCCTATTTGTCCATAGAGCGAACTTCAACGTCCACTTCCGGTGCAAGATCTAGTTTCATTAATGAATCTACTGTTTCCGGTGTTGCAGAAACGATGTCGATCATTCTTGCGTGCATACGAATTTCAAACTGCTCACGAGCTTTTTTGTTAACGTGAACTGATTTCAATACTGTATATTTACGAATTTTTGTTGGTAAAGGTATTGGACCACGAATTACGGCACCTGTACGCTTTACAGCCTCAACGATTGACGCTACTGATCTATCTAATACACGATGATCGTAAGCTTTCAATTTTAAACGAATTTTTTCCATGTTTTTCCTTCTAAAGAACTCGTTGGATCCTAGCCCAACTATTTTAAGGGAACGGAATTATACTCAAAGCAGTACAAATATTCAAGGATTTAGGCGTTAAAAATCGATTTTATCTATAATTTATTTCCTTTTAATAAGGAAGTGATACAATTAGATAGTTTGAAAATTGGAAAATTTATGGAAATATTACTTGAGGAATTTTACAAAACTGATTTACATGTAGAAAAATATATACAAAGAAAAGTTTTTATAGATGACAAATCATACCAAATCAACGGTATAAGCAAAAGTGGAAAAAGCCGCTTGGTAAAAAACTATCTTTTGTCTTTAAAAAAAAGTTCTTATCTCTATATAAACTGCAGAGACATACGCATAGATACAGATAAACTCAACACTTCACTTGCATCTTTTTGCAATCTGAATAAAATTGACACGCTTGTTTTGGACAATTACAACCCTGAGATTAAATTTGTCAATGTCTCTCAGTTGATTATAACAAGTGAAATTCCTTATGATATTGATGTTTTAGAGCATTTAACACTGTATCCGCTTGACTATGAAGAGTTTTTGGCGTACGAACATAAATATGACTCAAGCGCACTAAACCATTTCTTTCAGCTTGGTGGGTTCGCTTCTATGCATACGGTACCGCCGGACGAGAGGATAGTCTATCTGCAAAATGTTTTAAAATTTGCTCTGAGCGAAATTGAATTTGACATTCTGTGTTTATGCGCAAAATTTATGTCGCAAAAACTCTCAGCCTTTACTTTATACGAAAGACTCAAACTCACACGAAAAATCTCCAAAGACAAACTTTATGCATCATTTGCTCTTCTGGCAGAAAAAAAATATATTCATCTGCTTCCAAAATACAATCACGCGCGTGCAACTAAAAAAGTTTATTTGTGTGATACCTCCTTAAAAAGTGCGCTGAGTATTGAGAAAAACTTTGCAAAACTCTTTGAAAACATGGTCTATCTTGAACTTTTAAAATCATCTACCGAGTGCTATTATGAAGAAGGAGTCGATTTTTATCTACCTGAAAGTGATGAAATTATACTCTGCAAACCTTTTGTTGATGAGCGGCGATTATTTAAAAAACTTGAAAGCATTGAAGCCTTTTTGTTTACTTACGGCATTACGAAAATTACAGTTATTACAATGAATAAAGAGGGAAATATTTCTCATCCGCTCTCAAGTGTGGATATAATTCCTTTTGACATTTGGGCTTTAGGAGATTAATATGGGCGTTTTATGCGGCATAGATGAAGCGGGGCGTGGACCTTTGGCAGGTGATTTGGTGATGGCGGGATGTATCTTACATGTAAGCGTAGATGGACTCAATGACTCCAAAAAATTAACAGCCAAAAAACGTGAAGCTTTATACGAGTTAATCGTCGAAAACGCAAGCTATCATATTGTAAAGTTTTCTGCACACGATATAGACAATAACGGTATATCTGCCTGCTTAAAAAAAGGACTCATTGATATTTTAAATAACTTAAAAGCGGATAAGTACCTTTTTGACGGCAACCAGACCTACGGAGTAAAAAATCTTGCAACAATGGTACAGGCTGATAGAAAAATTGCCGAGGTGAGTGCGGCATCAATACTTGCAAAAGTCACACATGACGTAGACATTCTTGAGGCTGCAAAAAAATACCCCGAGTATCAATTTGAAAAACATAAAGGTTATGGAACAAAATTACATGTAGCAATGATTAAAAAATATGGCTACTGCGAAATACATAGAAAAACTTATAAAATTAAAGCGCTAGAACGCGCGCTTTAGTAACTATTAAACTTCCCAAAGAAAGACAAGAGAGTGTCGAAAAATATTTTTTGCATAACAAAATAGACTGGGTCGTTCAGATACAATCAGAGATATAAATAGACTCTACCCAAAGGAAGATATTCGTGCGTAAAACTCTCTTTTTGGAATTTTGAATGCACAGTAACACCCGCCTTAGATACTTTTAACCCTCTTTTATTGTAAGTATCATATCTCAACTTTCGCACATAAAACAAAGTTGTTTTTAGATGTAAGCACTGAGTGTATTGATGAAAATTATATTTTCTTATTCAGATTTCTTCATTAAATAATACAAAATCAACTCGCAGTTTTTAAAGTATTCATTTAACACTTTTGTAACAATATTCTTATACTATTTTAAAAATTCTTTAAAAATGGGGACTAAAAATGAAAAAAAGTATATTGGGCCTTTCTTTGATAGTATCTGCTTTGCTAGCAGATTCAGTTGTGGAAATTGCACCCATCAGTGTTACGGCAACTGGTATTGATGAAAATGTTATTGAACAACCCTTGAGTATTGCCACAAAAGATGAGAAAGAGATTAAATTAGACCAGGTGATTTTTCAAAAAGATCTGCTTAACTCTTTAAGCGGTGTAAGAATTGAACAAACGGGTTCAGTTATAGGGCATATGACATCTATCCGTATGCCTATGGGCACAGAACCTTATTATCTTTTTATGCAAGATGGTATTCCTGTGCAATCAAGTGGATTTTTCAACCATAATGGTTTAGCCTATACAACTTTTCAATCTGCCTCTTCTGTCGAGGTTCTAAAGGGAGCAGGAACTGCTCTTTATGGTTCTGATGCTGTAGCAGCAGTTATCAATGTCGAATCTACAAAGACTCCTTCAAAAACTAAAGAAGTTTCTGTTAAAGGTATGGCTGGCAGTTATGGATATGGTTCTGGTTCAGTAGAGATAAGTAATACTATAGATAAAGACAATGCTTATCGTGCAAATGCTTCTTATATGCACAGCAACGGTTGGAGAGACCATACAAAATCTAACCGTGCAGAAGCAAATATCCGTTATGACCATACCATAAACGATGACAACGAGGTAAAAATTCTCTTTAACTTTTCAAAAACTGAAGCTGAGCAAGCAGATAGCTTTAATGATTATACAAATATTGAAAATAGTTCAACATCAGCTAGCGATGATTCAAACTATTTTACAGCCCTAGAAAAAACTGATGTAAAACGAAAGTTTGATTATGCAAAAATAAGTGCAGAGTTTAATAACTACTCATATAATGCTTTAGAAATAACTATGACACCGTATGTTAGATACAATAGAAATAGATATGTAGCAACATGGGAAAAAAATCTTCCAAGTAATGATAATGAACTTTATACTCTAGGTTTTTTACAGAGGAACACTTATGAGCAAAAGTGGGGAAAAGTAGTTTTTGGATTTGATAGTGAATATACAAAATCATCACTCAAATATAATCAAGATTTTGATGTAACAACTTCAGGATGGGGTGCAAAAACATATATGGCAGGTGCACTTTATGACTATGGTGTAAATTATTTAGCTATTGCACCTTATGTTCATATCGATTATATGATAACAAAACAACTTAAGTTAAGTCCAGGATTGAGATATGATTACAATAGCTATGATTATACTAATAATCTAGCTCCAAACTCAACGGACAGCTCAAACACATACTATCGTCCTGCAAGTCGAAAAGATTCATATAATCATCTGAGTCCAAAACTTGCACTCTCTTATATGCCACAACAAGACTTAAATTTGTATGTTCGTTATGCTAACGGGTTTAGAATTCCACAAGCTACACGATTGTATTCAGTAAAAGTCGGATATGAAAACATTAATCTTGATGCAGAAAAATCAAATACTTATGAGATAGGTTTGAAAAAAAATTTTTCCAAAAAATCTTTTCTTGAATTAGCCGCATATTATATGACAATAGATGATACTATCGTGAGAGATGCTACTACTGGTGGATACAGAAATGGTGGAGCAAGTATACATAAAGGTATAGAAGCATCATTAAAATCTGAAATAACAAAAGAGTTCGAAAGCAGTGTGAGCTACTCATACTCCAAACACAATTATGATAACGATCCAAGTCTCGGCAATAATGAAATATCTGGTGCCCCAAATACACTTGCAAATGCAAGACTTTTTTATATTCCAGCATATCTAAAAGGGCTAAAAGTTATGGCTGAATGGCAATATGTAGGTTCTTACTGGATGGATGATGCTCATACAGTTGACAAATACAATGGTTATAGTATTGGTAATTTAAAAGCTGATTATGTATACTCTAAAAAATTAAGAATTTTCACAAAAATAACAAATATTACAGATAAAAAGTATGCTACAAATGCTCGTTATGCTTACGGTAAAGAGGATTATACTCCTGCTGATCCTAGAAGTTTTTATGCGGGTTTAGAGTATAAATGGTAAAAATATATAAACTCCATAAAATATCAGGAATAAGTGCTGGAATTATTCTCCTTATCCTTTCTGTCAGCGGTTTTTTTCTTGATCATGATAAATGGAGTTTTCTTTACACTACTACTTTTAGTAGTGTGCCATCACAAATAAAAAGTTCTGAAAAAAGACTTTTTAATGCCTATTATAAAGATAAAGAAAATGCACAACATATTTTAGTTGGTGGATACCGTGGTCTATTTGAAAGTTTTAATGGTGGAAAAAAATTTTCAAATATATCAAACTTACAAATTTTATCAATCATTCCTGATAAAAGCATACTCTATCTTGCTACATCTGATGGAATTTATAGTTACAATTTTAAGCACTTGAAAAGAGTAGCACTTCAAGGAGAATATATTACTGCACTAAGTGTTTCTAAAAAGCAGTTAGTAGCCGTACTTGATAAAGAAAAACTTGTCACAATTGATAAAAATAATTTGCAAATTTCAAATGAGACAATTGTTAAAATTACAAAAGAAGCATTAAAAGAAGATATAAAGCTTTCTCGTTTAGTGCGAGACCTGCACTATGGACGAGGACTTTTTGATGGAGGTATTTCACTACTTATTAACGACTATGGGGCACTTGTTCTTGCATTTTTGTCATTAAGTGGATATATGATTTGGTTTTTAATCAAACGAAAAAAGTACCCTCAAATATCAAGAAAGCTCATTAAAACACATGCAAATATTTTCGCAATTATTGCGATTATTCCACTTTTCATTCTATCTGTTACGGGAATATTTTTGGACCATTCCTCAGGGTTAGCAAAATTTATGAATTCAGTAAAAATTCCTCACTCCACACTCCCACCAATATATAATTCGCTTCGTAGTGATATATGGTCTGTTGATTTTGATGGAAAAACTTATAGAATAGGCAATCGTTATGGTATTTATAAAAGTACAAATCTTAAGAATTGGAGACTTGAGAACAGAGGGCTTGCCTATAAGATGATACGAAGAGATGGAATATTGTATGTAAGTGGTATGGGAGCTCCTAATAGAATATATAAAGATAATAAATTTTATCTTCTACCAGATACTCCGCATATGTTTCGTGATATTTTAGTTAAAGATAAGGAAGTAAGATATTTTTCAAGTATGCAAAAAGGATTTTATCTACCTCAATTTCATGACATAACACTTTACACACTTTTGCTCACACTACACGATGGCACATTCTTTAGTTCTTGGTGGGGATGGATCAATGACTTTGCAGCAATAGCTCTTATTTTATTAGGTATCACTGGAACTATGAGATGGAGTATTAAAAAAAGAAAAAATCTCAACAAAGTCCATAAATAATTGCTTTTCAGTATAATTTTGTTCCTGTAACATCATTATTAAAAGAATCCAATACTCTCAATGCTATTTACAACAGCTTAAAAAATATCCGTCATAAGCAGCGTGGTATAACATGGTAAAATATCGTACAGATACTTTGACAAAATTATAAAGTATTCTGTTCTTGGAAAAGTCAAACTGGTGTTTCTTCATACAGGTATGAGAACCTATATATTCCACTCCGCCCGTTACAAGTACCATTGATTAGCCTGCCGCATTCATAGCAAGTTGTGCCATTTTTTGCATGTAATCTGCAACATTCTCTTTCGCTTCAAGTGTTTTTTTCAGTTCATTTATAAAGTACTCTTTCGTTCGCTCATCGGCAATATTAAAAGTATAAAGAACCCATTCTATGTTCAGGGCAATTTTTTCACCGTTTTTTTCCACTGTAAAAGTTCTGTATAAATTCACATCCGTATCGGCAATTAAATCCAAAATTTCTTTATAAAATTCATTGACATTCGGGTTTATCAGTGAGCGTAATTCCTCTTTGGTAATCTCTACATCCACATCATCAAAATCTTCTCTGCCAAGAATCAAAGCATCGCCTAAAATAAGTTGTTCTCCTATAAAAAAAGGCATTTTTTTCTCACTCAGAGCATTTGCATCTGTATATATAATATGCTCTTTTAGACTTGAGAGTTCATCAATCAATATGGAGCTGAAAAAAGTGTACACGGTATTTGCCGCCATTGTAATATCAAGCTCTTTTACTTCTTGTGTTTTATGATTTATATTGAGCGCTTGCATTAAAAAGACTCCAAAAGTATTACATTTACATAGGTGCCCGCTTCTAAAAACTTGTCATCTTCACCCGCAATCATTAAAGCAGAATTATCAAGCATATTTGTAAGTATCGCTGAACTCCCGACTTTTTTACCGGTAAAATTCACAAAATATTCGCCGTCTTCTACAACAATATTACATGCCGTAAACTCGGTAAACCTGCTTCGTTTTGTAAAATCTTCCTGCAGTTTTGCCGCAACTGTTTTAAAGGGCGCTTTTTTACCAAGCATCTTTGCAATAAGCGGCAGCGCATATAAAATAGCTGTCACCGTAGAAGAGTATGCAAAGCCTGGCAGTGCCAAAATAAACTTATTAGCGCGTTGTGCAACAAGGATATGACGTCCCGGCTTAATACCGACACCTTTGTATACCACTTCCGCACCCAAACGAGGAATAATATCTTTTACAAAATCATAATCCCCGACACTTACACCACCGGTGCTCACCAAAATATCTGCAGACTCTAAAGCATTTTCAAAAGTTCTCATAATCGCATCTCTGTCATCAGGAGCAGTTCCAAGCTGTATAACCTCTGCTCCGGCTTGTTCAAAAAGCGCTGCAAGTGTGTAGTTGTTTGAACTTCTTATTTGTGCAAGATTATCAGAATTCTCACCCAAATCAAGTATCTCGCTTCCTGTTGCAATAACAGCGACACGAGGACGAAGTGCCACTTTTACCATTACTTGGTTCAGTCCTGCCATCACACCAATTTCGGCAAAACCAATCTTCGTACCTTTTTTAATGAGAACATCACCTGCTGCGTAACCTTCACCGACAGGGCGTACCGCATTAGCTCGTTCAACCGGCTCATTAATAGTAATCTTCCCATTGTTATATGTGACATTTTCTATTTGAATTAAAGTATCACTTCCGGCAGGCATCATCGAACCTGTAAAAGTCTTAATAGATTCACCCTCAGACAATACACGTGTTTCATCATGCCCTGCAGGATTATCCCCAAGGACAATAAGTTCGCCTTTTTGCAAATCTTCATGACGCACTGCATAACCATCCATTGAGGCTGTAGGAAATTGAGGGTCATTAAACTCAGCCACAATATCCTGTGCTAAAACTCGGCCAAGAGCATCACTTAAAGGTACTCTTTCATAACGATGGTTATTTACTTGTAAAAGTTCCAGCATATTTTGACTTGTCTCAAAAGAGATAAAATCAGTTCCTGTTATACTCATTGTTTCACTCCTAATATTCCACTGCCTTTTATGGCTGTGGAACGGTCTTTTGCATAGACTCTCTCACCATTCTTTAAATCATATTTCCATATTGGAGCCGATGCTTTGAAATCTTCTACAAATTCATCTATAAATTCCAGTGCAACCCGTCTTTTTGGAGAAAATACCGCTGCAATGTAAGATGATTCATGCAGTAGGACATCACCGCGTGAGTGTGCCATTTTTATCACGGCACCTTTTTCTTTTGCTTTTTGCTGCCATGATGTGAACCATGACTCTAAAATCGGCTCATATATGTCAAAACTAAGCCCGTCAATCCCGTCTTCACTGCGCACAGTTCCTACAAAAGGAATGTATGCACCGTAATTACTTGTTGCTTCTGCTTCATACCACTCTTTTAAAATTTCAGGCACATCAAGCGCCCCGTCATATAAGCTCAACAAAGCTCAACCTCCGCAAACTGGAGGAAGCAAAGATATTTTGTCTCCGTTTTTCAGTTCACATTCCAAAGAAGTTACAAGATTATCATTGACGGCCACCGCACAGTTCTCAAGCCAATCTTTAACCTCTTCATCTTTTTGCAAAATAGCTGCTAATTCATTGAGATTCACTATCTCCAGTTCCAGTGCGTCTTTTTGTATCGGTCCTAAAAATTCTACTCTTACCAAAACAACATCCTCATTTTTATTCATACAATTATATCTAAGATAAGTTAAGTGCTGTATAATTGCGTATGATTTTTGGAAAAATAGAATATCTCAACCTCCTGCCTTTTCATGTGTTTATAAAACGTTTTACACGAAGTACACAGCAAAAGCTACTTATGGAATACAAAAAAAATGTTCCTGCAAAAATAAACGATGCCTTTTTAAACAGGCGTGTTGATGCCGCATTTATCTCAAGTATTGCGGCAAAAAAAAGCTACCATGTAAACCTCGGTATCATTGCAAAAAAAGAGGTGAAAAGCGTTATTGTTATTCCAGGAAATGCAGACAAAAAAGATGTGGAATCTGCCTCATCCAATATCTTAGCAAATCTTTTACATGTAAAGGGTGAAGTTCTTATAGGAGACAAGGCACTGCGCTATGCTCTTGCAAATAATGACTACATAGATCTGGCAAAACTATGGAATGAAAAGTATAATTTACCTTTTGTTTTTGCCCTGCTGTGCTACCACAAAGACAAAAAATTATACAAAAAAGTAGAAAAAGAGTTTTTAAAAAAAGAGGTGAAAATCCCGCAATACCTCCTACAAAAAGCATCAAAAAAGACAGATATTTCGCCACACGATCTAGCTGAATATCTCAAACTAATATCCTATGGGCTTGATTACAAGGCGAAAAAAGGTGTAAAAAAGTTTTATACAGAGGCAAAAAGAGTGTAGACTCTTTTCACTCTCATTTCTTTAGATTTTACCGTCTAAATGGTCTGCTAGTCTTTGGAGTTTAATTTTATAGGCATCCATATCAAAGTCTTTGACACGTGCCACACCGTCTTCTATAGCTGCCTGTGCAACCGCTGAGGCAACATAAACTAATACGCGTCTGTCAAATGGAGAAGGGATAATATACTCATGCCCAAATTCCATATCTTCACGATGGTGTGCTTTTTTTACATTTTGGGGAACAGGCTCTTTTGCCAGTGCCGCCAAAGCACGGGATGCCGCAAGCTTCATATTTTCCGTAATCTTTGTAGCTCGTACATCTAATGCACCACGAAAAATTTGTGGAAAACCAAGTACGTTGTTTACTTGGTTTGCATAATCACTTCTCCCTGTTCCGATGATAATATCAGGACGTGCCTCTTTTGCAACAGGCGGTGTAATTTCAGGATTTGGATTTGCACAGGCAAAAATAATCGGATTTGTATCTGACATTGATTGTACCATTTCCGGTGTAATTAAATCAGCTTGAGAAAGCCCCAGAACCATATCTGCATTTTTCATAGCATCTTCGAGTGTTCTATCGTCCGTATCCAGGGCAAAAAGCTTTTTATATTTATTTAAATCATCTCTACCGCTATGAATAACACCTTTAGAATCAAGCATTGTAATATTTTTGACACCGAGTTCTTTATACATATTGCCACAGGCAATTCCAGCGGCACCGGCACCAATAACAACAACTTTTAAATCCTCAGCTTTTTTACCGCTCATCTCTATAACATTCATAAGTCCTGCTGTTGTAATAACCGCAGTTCCATGCTGGTCATCATGAAAAACGGGAACATTACAAATCTCTTTGAGACGTTCTTCTATCTCAAAACATCGAGGCGCTGAAATATCTTCAAGATTTATGCCTCCAAAACTGTCAGCCATTGCTGCTACAATCTTGATAATTTCATCGGTATCTTTCGTGTTGAGTTCAATATCTACCGCATCAACATTCGCAAATGACTTAAATAAAACCCCCTTGCCTTCCATAACCGGTTTTCCCGCCAAAGGGCCGATATCTCCAAGACCTAAAACAGCCGTGCCGTCACTTACGACTGCGACTAAGTTCCCTTTGTTTGTATATTCATACGCAAGTTCGGCATCTTTTTGTATCTCTAAACACGGATATGCAACACCTGGACTGTAGGCCATTGACAACTCTTCTTGTGTCGTACAAGGTTTTGTTAACAATGTTGCAGTTTTTCCGTTTGTATCAAATTCGCTCTTGGCTCTATGATACTCTAATGACTCTTTTTGAAATGATAATTTATCTGACATAATTGCATATCCTTATTATTTATATAATAAAATTATATAACTTTAGAATTAAAATATATTTAAGAACTTATATTTTATTTAAAAAGAGGACGCTGTTGCCTTTTGAATTATAATATATTCCCATAGAATTTTTGCGTGAAACAAAAACGCCACGACCGTTAAATTGTTTTGAATTTCTAAAGATGGTAGTCAATAAATTTGTATCAAATCCATGCCCCTCATCTATGATTTGTGTCACCCTGTATTGGGAAGATAAATTTTTAATTTTATATATTTTGACGGTTATTTTTTTCGCGCACTCTTTTTCAAGCGAAACAAGTGTTTGAAAATATACATCATCTTGTAGCAACTGATGTTTCGTTTCTGAATCAAGATCTAAGTTTCCATGCTCATATGCATTCATAAAAAGTTCATTAAAAGCAAGGGTGCTGCAATGGTTTTGGCAAATATTTTCATACCAACTATTTGCTTCTTCAATGGCATCAAGAGTTGTTTCAAATATTTTTTCGCTAATAAGTGTCATAGTATTTAATTCTAACCTATTAATGAATATGAAAGTTAAATCATCTTCTTGTGTTGCAATTTTCTCTAATATATGTTCTTTCATCTCTTCTCTGGTAAAAGACTCAGTAAAATCATTTTCAATAAAATTGTTATACACCAAGCCGTCAATAGTACTGTTTTCCACTATACCATCACTGTAAAAAAGAAATTTATGTATATTTTCGACTGAGCACTTGTCAATATTATATGTTTTACTCCATTTACTCATAGGAGGATTGTTGGATTTAATTTTTATAACTTGATGCTTATTGTCTTCAAGTAAAAATGGGGGCATCGAAAATTTTGCATAATCTAATTGTGAAAAATAAGTGTCAAATAAAATATAATCAATAGACAAAGCCTCTTCATCCAGTAAAATAGGTCTCATAAAATCCATTGACTCTTTAACAAGTATATCAAGACTGAAACTGTCATGCTCTATCATCTTATCTATAATATGATTGATAAAAATAGTCACGGACATCGCTGTTAAAGAAGCTGAAAGTCCTTTGCCCATACCGTCAACAAGCAGATAAAAAGTTCTATGCCCGTCAATAACTCTTGCCGTATATGCATCCCCGCTAAGCGTATCTAAAGGCTGATAAAAAAAATCTACAAGAGAAATATCCTTAGAGTCTATCATTTTATAATAAAAATCATTTCTAAGAATATTAAGCTCTTTTTGAAAAGCCAAATCTTCCTGATATGCAGAATAATCCTCTTTTTCCTGTGGAGTCCTGAATTTTTGAGAATTTTGCACCCTAAAAAGTCCTGCTATATTTTAAACTTATTGAGTTCAGCCTGTAAAACATCTGATTCTTCAGATAAGGAGATAACAACCATATCGACAGAAGTTCTCAGCTCATTATTTTTCATTGAAATTTCTATAATTTCATTCATAATGCTCACCAAATCTTTTGTTTTCGTTGCGATATATACACTCTGATGCATTACTTGCGTTGATCTGTCTTTTGTTTCTAGCAACTTATCTTTTGTTTCACTTGATGAAGTGATAAGTACTTGCGCTGATTCGGAAATATTTTTCATACTTTTTGATGTGACATCCGTCTCTTCAGCAATTTCAACAACATTTTGAGTAATTAGGTTAACATTTGCACTAATTTCACTTAAAGATTTTTGTGTTCTTTCGGCAAGTTTTCTTACCTCATCCGCAACAACGGCAAAACCGCGACCATGTTCACCCGCACGTGCCGCCTCGATAGCCGCATTTAATGCAAGCAAATTTGTTTGGTCTGCAATATCTGAAATGATTTCTAGTACATCTTTAATATTTTTAGCCTGTTCTGTCAATGATGCAACTTTTTCAACAAGTTCTTGCTGCTGCTGAGAGCCGTCTTCAATCGAGTTGACAACGGCACCAAGTTTAATAATAAAACCGTCGAGTACATTAAAAGTGGTATCTAAGTCTTCTGTAACATTAACCGTCGCTTCCTCTACAGAATTTGATCGCGTTCCAACATCTGCAACTAACTCGTTTACTGAAGAAATTCTACCCTCTTCCACTTCACTGTTTTCTTTTAAAGCCTGCACAACACTGCTTAATTTTTCCGATTCTTCCTGTGTTCGCATGGATACATCTCTTACGTTGTATACAGTCTCTTTAAATGCGCTAATCATTCCTTGTAAAGCTCTGGATATTTGAGAAATTTCATCATCTCCTTCAACAACTATATTGCATGTAAGGTCAAGTTCACTTGAAACACACTCTATTTTTTCCAGAGAACTTCTCACGCTTTTGTTCACGCCTCTGCTTATCAGCATGATAATTATAAAGATAATAATCGCAAAGGCAATATAACTCACCAGTGTAATTGCCGTTGAAGTTTTATAATCTGATTCTATTTTTGCCAGAATCGCATCATTGTTTTTAGCAAGGGCATCATCCACTTTTTTAAGTAGATTTATCTTTTTCGTAATTGTTTTAAACCAAACAACACTGTCAACTCCGAAGCCACCCTCATTTGCTTTTGTCTGCGCTATGTGGCGCATTTTATTGACTTCATCTATGACTGGAGCATTCATTGTTGTTTTGTACAGCTGTTTTGCTTTATCTGTCGCCATACTTAAAAAAGCATCGATATAAGCATTTTGTTCTGCCGTAAGCGTAATAAATTTTGCATACATTCCCGGAGCAAATTTATCGGCCGCAAATGTGGCACTCATTACCGCACGCTCTATTCCGGCTCTCTCTTTTGATTTTAAAAAGTTTGTATATGCATCCAGTGCTTTTACCAGTTCGGGCGTATTTGCCAGTTTTGCACTTAATGCGACGATATACAAAATCTTTTTATTCATATTCGTATAATAAGAAACTTCTTCTTTAACGCCTATTCCAAAACTGTCAACGCTGTTTCTAATCTCGTTGATTCTACCCATATCTTGTTTAAGTCCATGAATTTCATCACGAAGTTCTTGTGAAAAACCTTCTAAATCCAACGTCTGTAGATATTTTTCAAACTGCTGGTTTCGCTCATCCGTCAGTTTTCTCTGCTTTGGCAGTATATCTGCAAATTTTTTCCCTTTAGAACCTAAATATCCGGCACTTGCCCCTCTCTCTTTTTGTGTTTCATGAATTAAAAGACTTAATTTCTGCGACATCACATTAAGCTCTTTTGACTCCTGAACGACTGTATCTTCTTTCACTGCCGAATTTATCGTCAACGCGATAATCACCAAAGCAAAAGAGACGACTATTGCCGTGATCAGATTCAGTTTAGCTTTGATTGTCATTTTTATACCTTTTTCACTTTAAATAAAGAGACCAGACTTAAGTCTTCAAAAAGTTCCATTAACTGCTCATCTCCGACATTTATCTGTAAGTCAACATTATCTTTTAATATAAGTTTATTAAAGTAACCGATGACAGAAGAGGTTATAGAAATTGAGTCTTTAATATTGAAAATAACATGCTTGTTCGTTTTAATGAGATCATCCATTATCTCTTTTATTTGTTGGTAATCACCTATCGATTTAATATTTCCGTTTAAAGTAATTGTATTTGAAGATACCGAAATGTCCATGTAATATTCCTTATTTATTTAGTTTAAGTATATCATTATTTATATTAATATTTATATTAATGTTTAATAATTTTTATCCACTCTATCATTTTTTTCTCATACCCGACATCTTTTAAATCCACAAAATGCATCGGCTTGGACAAATACTCTTGTGCAACATAGCCGCCATAATCATGAGGGTAAAGGTAATTTTCATTACTATTTGTTATATTTTTTGGGATTTCTGCTATGTTACCATTTTTCACACTTGTCAGAGCCTTACTTATAGCTAAATATGCCGAGTTTGATTTTGGAGAGGCACAAAGATAAATCACAGCCTGTGCCAAAATGATTCTTGCCTCAGGATAACCTATTTTACTTACACTTGTCAGGCATGAAGTTGTCAGTGTCAAAGCTTGAGGATTTGCATTACCTATATCCTCGCTTGCCAGAATTACGAGACGTCGGGCAATGAAATCCGCACTCTCTCCACCATCAATCAAACGTGCCAAATAATAAATCGCCGCATCTGCATCTGAACCGCGAATGGACTTAATAAGTGCCGAGGCCAAATCATAATGCACTCCGGCTTCACTGCTTCCTGCCTGGAGTGCATTTGGACGAAGTGATTTTAATGTATCTAATGTTATCTTGCTTTGAATATTTGAGGCAAATTCCAATAGTTTCAGCATCGCTCTTGCATCGCCCCCGCTTGAAGCAATCAAATATTCCTGTGCGTCCCTCTCAAGCATAATTTCGCCACGCTGCAAAGCCTTTTGTAGAAGTTTTTCTAAGCTTGCATGTAAGATACTTTTGAGTTCAAAAAGCATAGAGCGCGAGCGGATGGCAGACGTGAGCGAATAAAACGGGTTTTCTGTTGAGGCGCCTATAATCAGCACGGAGTTATTTTCCATCACAGGTAGCAGCACTTCTTGTTGATTTTTTGAGAGTCTATGCACTTCATCTATAAATATCAGAGGTTTTTGCAGGGCATTTTTATACTGCTCAAATATTTTACGCAGCTGCTCAATCTTAAGAGAAGTGGCATTAAACTCATAAAAAGGCAGCTGCATCGTTTTTGCTATAACTCTCGCTAGCGAAGTCTTTCCCACGCCGGCAGGTCCATAAAAAAAACTGTGTCCAAGTGCTTCTTTCTCACATAAAATACGCAAAGGAGCATCTTCTGCACTCAGATGTTCCTGACCTATAATCTCATCAAAGCTTGAAGGACGGAGCAGCTGTGTGAAATCCATCTACTGCTCTTTGTCTTCTTTTCTTTTATTGTCTCTGGCTCTTTTTTTCTCTTCTTTTAAAAATTTATAGAGTGCCGAGTATTCGCTTCTGCTTAAATATCTTGTTTTACCCGTAGGCAGATTATTTAACTCTATTTCTGCAAAACTGACACGTTTTAAATCTGCCACTTCTGCGCCAAAGTGTGCAAAAAAGCGACGAAGTTCACGGTTTTTTCCCTCTTTGAGAGCTACTTTAAGTATAGAATAGTTAGGCTGATTTTTTTGAATTTTATACCCGATAAAAGGCTTAATATCCATAGAAGTGATTTTAGAGTGTGAATGTGCTCCTGCACTTGCATCGTCCAAGTAAATTCCGTTGAGCATTGCATCTTCCATATCCGGTGTCACTTCACCCTTAATTTTGAGCTTGTAAATTCTCTCCAAATCCGACTCCATAAGCGAAGTAGCTACATGCGAAGCATCTGTTAAAAGGAGCAGCCCCTCACTTGCAAAATCAAGACGCCCGACAGGAATAAAGTGGCGAAACTCTTTACTCAAAGAATCATATATGGTCTTTCTCCCTTTTGGGTCATTTTTCGTTACAAGTTCGCCTTTTGGTTTGTTATATACGATTACCGTGTATTTTTCCTGAGGAGAGACCTGTTTGCCGCTGATATAGACAATGTCTACACCCTCTTGCACCTGTGTTGCGGGGTTAGTTTCTATTTCGCTGTTTACACGAACATAACCGTCTTGAACAGCTTTATCAGCCTCTCGTCTTGAATAGGTTGAATAGTGCGCAATATATTTGTTTAGTCTCATCATAATTTTATGCAATTCCTTTTTCTATGAGCGTGTGAATATGCAGTACACCCTCTATTTTTTTCTCTTTATTTGTTATAACTAAAAGCTGAATTTTTTTCTCTTCTATAAGCACAAGCGCATCACTTGCAAGCATCTCTTCATCATCAATGCTCATAGGATTTTTTGTTGCGTATTTCATCACATTATCATCCAAAGAAAAGTCCTGACGCATAAGTGCCCGGCGGACATCTCCATCACTCATCAGTCCGACGAGTTTATCCTCATCGTCTGCTATAAGTGCCGTACCGACTCTGCCTTCACTGATTTTCAGAATGGCATCTTTGACTTTTGCATCTTCTTTTATAATAGGCAGATCATCCGTTTTCATAAGGTTTTTGACCTTTACAAAAAGCTTTTTACCCAAAGCACCGCCGGGATGAAAAGAGGCAAAATCACTCTTTTTAAAATCCCTTGCCCTCATCAAACACACAGCCAGTGCATCACCCAGAGCAAGCGTCAAAGTAGTCGAACTTGTCGGTGCAATATTTAAAGGACAGGCCTCTTTTTCAACGATAACATCTATGACAACATCACTGTATTGTCCAAGTGTGGAGTTTTTATCTCGTGTCATCCCTATGAGAGGTATGCCAAAACGCTTGATATGTGGTAAGATTGAGCTTAATTCTTCACTCTCGCCCGAATAACTGATGGCAATTACTACATCATCTTTGCCAATCATTCCCAAATCCCCATGAAGCGCCTCTGTCGGATGCAGAAAAAAGCTCGGTGTTCCGGTCGATGCAAAAGTAGCAGCCATTTTAGCCCCTATCAGCCCGCTTTTACCGACACCGCTGATAACCAATTTACCTTTACATGTAAGGATAATCTCTACTGCTTTATCAAACTCGTCACCAATATTTTTTGCAGCATTTATTAAGGTCTCTGCTTCAATATTTAATGTCTCTTGTGCAATTATTTTATAATTCATAGCCTAATTATACCTTTTTTTTATCCTCAAGAAGATATAATGCTAGAAATATGACTTTTCAAGGAAAAACTATGAGAAATGTAATAGGTAAATATTTAGATACTATTGATGCTTTAAAATTAGAAGATAGAATGCTCACTCATAACACATTGATTTTAGGTGAAGAGGGCTCAGGAAAGACAAACTTAGCATGTAGAATAAGAAACTTTGTGATTGACAGTAATGTACCCACACTCTATATGGATTTTGCAAATTCCCATGAAGACGAAGTAGAACTCCGCTACAAAGATGAACACTTCAACTATATCCGCTTTGATGAAAGTGAAGCTTTTGATAAAGCCTTTGCAAAACTCGTTGCAGATAAAAAACATATTTATATGGCAGTTGACCCTAAGTTTTTTTCCAACAAAAGAGAAAAAAAGAGTAAACTCTCAAAAGTTATTTCACAGCAGGCACTCTTAGATGATTATTACTATTTTTTCCATGATATAGAAAATTTAAACGGTTTTTACACAAAATTTGAAGACTTTTTGCTCTATATGTTAAGTTTTGCAAATCTTCAAAAACACGGGTTGACATTTTTGGCTCAACCGCATCAGACCTTTGAAAATCCGCATCTTAAACTGCTTTTTTCTTTCCTTTATGTAGGTAAATGCTCTAATGCAAACTATTTTAACACAGCTATTTTAAAAACACTCAAAAAAAATAAATTTTATTATCAGTGCAGAACAGCTTACCCTACACTTTTATTTAATGATATTAAAAGCAGTATGGTCAAGATTGACGAGTATGTGCCGGAACTCTAAGTATGCAAAAGTTATTTGAAGAAGTAGGCTCACTTGATGCAAGATGCTATGAAGAGTTTTTTTTAAGTGAAGATATTTTAATGGAACATGCTGCACAGGGCATGGCATCATATATAAAAAACAACTTCTCAAATAATGAAAAAATAATCATTGCAGTAGGAAGTGGCAATAACGGAGCTGACGGCATTGCCCTTGCCCGCTTGCTACATGGTGACTATAATGTTTCACTTTTTTTTGTAAAAGAACCAAAATCACATATGGCTCTGTTGCAAGAAAAAAGAGCACAAGCTATAAATGTTCCTATAATACCCAAACTGCAAGAGTGCAATATTTTCGTTGATGCCATTGTCGGTACCGGCTTTGACGGTGAGTTTAATGAAAAAATCACAACCGTTTTAGAAAAGATGAACACCTTAGAAGCATTCAAAATTGCCTGTGATGTTCCAAGCGGTCTGAAAAAAAGCGGAGAATGCGCACAGACAACATTTCATGCAGACACTACCCTGACTATGGGTGCTTTAAAAAAATCTCTATTTTTAGATGAAGCTAAAGATTACATAGGAAAAATCGAAGTTTTAGATTTAGGAATTTCGAGAAAATTGTATGAAACTCAGACGAATTGGCATCTTTTAGATTTAGATGACTTGCAACTTCCACTAAGAGCACAACAAAATTCATATAAAGGCAGTTTTGGACATCTGGCTGTACTTTGCGGCGAAAAACCCGGAGCATGCGTAATGAGTGCACTTGCGGGACTGAGATTTGGCGCAGGACTCGTTACTTTGGTCGGGTATGAAAACCACCAAATGCTCAATATTCCCCACTCTTTAATGTATGCACATGCTCTGCCAAGTAATACAACGGCAATTGCCTGCGGAATGGGTTTAGGAGTAGAGTTCAGTGATAATGAGCTTAGGAACTTTTTAGACAATGATTTAGCATTGATTATAGATGCGGATCTTTTTTCTATGGAAGTTATTTTAGAACTATTAGAGCGTAAAAATATTGTACTCACACCGCATCCAAAAGAATTCGTTTCGTTGTTAAAAATCACAGAACTTGCCGACATCAGCGTAGAAGAGTTACAAAAAAAACGTTTTTTCTATGTCGAACTTTTTTGCAAAGCCTACCCAAATACAACGCTTCTTTTAAAAGGTGCAAATGTCATTATAGGCTCAGATAATGATTTTTTCATCAATCCTCACGGGAGCAGTAAACTTGCCAAGGGCGGCAGCGGTGATGTGTTAAGCGGACTTATCGGCAGTCTGCTCGCGCAAGGGAAAAGCCCTTTAGATGCAACAATACACGGCTCGCTCGCACATACAAAACTGGCACAAAACTACACCGGTGCTGATTTTTCTCTTACACCGGAAGATTTAATACAGGGAATTGGGAATTTATAAGATTCCTTATGCTATAAATCTAACAATTACTTAAGGACTAAACAAAAATGGATAACAAATTAAAAATCGGAAAATATGAACTAGGTTCAAGACTTATTGTCGGAAGCGGTAAATATGACTCTTTTGAAACAACAAAAGAAGCAACACTTGCAAGCGGGAGTGAACTTATAACCGTTGCAGTAAGACGTTTGAATATTACAGACCCGAGCAAAGAGAATCTGCGTGATACTTTTGCAGGAACAAATGTAAAATTTTTGCCAAATTCTGCAGGATGTGTTACCGCTGAAGAGGCTATAACAACATTTCGTCTAACACGCGAAGCAACAGGTATTGACTTAATCAAACTCGAAGTAATCGGCGATACACAAAAAACACTTTACCCTGATGTGCTTGAGACTATAAAAGCGTGTGAAGTCCTTGCCAAAGAAGGCTTTACAATTATGGCATATACCTCAGATGACCCAATTATGGCAAAACGCCTTGAAGATGCCGGAGCAGATGCTGTTATGCCTCTTGCTGCACCTATCGGCAGCGGCTTGGGTATTCAAAACCCTTACAATGTTGTATTCATTCGTGATGCTATTAATGTTCCTGTCATTGTTGATGCGGGAATAGGCTGTGCGAGTGATGCTGCGTATGCTATGGAGCTTGGTGCGGACGGCATTTTAACAAATACGGCAATTGCACAGGCACAAAACCCTATGGTTATGGCTGAAGCTATGAAACATGCCGTACAAGCAGGTCGCATGAGCTACCTCGCAGGAAGAATCCCTAAACGCCCTTATGCAACTGCATCATCTCCTGTTGATGGAATGATACAGTTTTAGCAGACTAATTACTTTTTGCTAATGCAGCAAAATCTATAGTTTCTTGCTTAGATTCTTGCTGCTTTTTATCTTCTTCATAGGAACCTGTGCTAAAAATATATTCATGCTTGCCTTTATTTAAAATACAGCCTTTTGTACCTGGCATACAATTTACATGTAACAATTTACAATGTCCCTGAAAATCATGCTGACATGTCCATCCCATAGCAATATCCTTATTGAAATTTATCGGATAAATGGCTCATCAACAAAAGTTGCCCCATTCCCTCGAAAAACTTCTCTATTCCCATCTCTTTTGCATCGACGGCTTTTTGCAAAGCACTCAAAAATACGAGCCTTGATTCCTCTGAAGCCTGCATATAAGTATCTATAATATATTCAAAACTCAAAGAGTGTACTTTACCATTAACATCAAAATCTATACTCGAAACTGGATTAATACTCTCGTTTTGTAAAGTTTTCATACACTTTTCTCTTACTGCATCCATTAGAGGACTCCCATCAGTGAGAGCATTACAACAAACATCGCTACTGGCGTGATATAACGAAGTGAAAAATACCAAAGCGAAAAAGCCCATTTAAGCTGCGGTTTCATGGTAGCTTCCACTTCTGAACGGGGAATCACGAAACCGACAAAAACAGCCATCAAAAGCCCACCAAGAGGCAGCATAATTGCAGCTGTGACATAATCTACCCAGTCAAAAAAGTTTTTACTTCCCCAGGTTAAATACTCTTTGGCACCATCTATATTTGAAAGAATTGCAAAAATACCCAAAAACCAGAAGAACGTTCCCATAGAAATAGTGGCTTTTAAACGGCTCCAGCCGAATCTGTCTATAAAATACTGCACCATCGGTTCCACAAGCGATACAGAAGATGTCAACCCGGCAAAAGCCAGCGCTATAAAAAATAAAACGGCAAAAATATTTCCAACAATGCCCATCTCATAAAATGCAGCAGGGAGAGAGATGAAAACAAGTCCAGGACCTTTTGCAGGACCTGAACCATACTGATACAAAAATGTAAAAAGCATAAGTCCCGCAACTATTGCGATCGTTGTATCCAAAAACACAACCCAAAAAGCACTCTTTACTATATTTGCCTTTTTTTCCAGTGATGCCGCATAGGTCATGATAGCGCCCATACCAAGGCTGAGTGTAAAAAAGGCATGCCCGACTGCTGTTACAAAAGCATCTCCATTAATTTTAGACCAGTCAGGAGAAAACATAAAGGTCACAGCTTTAGAAAAACCCTCCAATGTAACAGCATATGCAAACATCAAAGCTAAGATCAGCATCAATGCCGGCATTAAAAACATATTTAATTTTTCAATACCACCCTTTAAACCTTTATGCAACACATATGTAATAATGACAAATGAAGCAGTATGATAAAAAAGCTGTGTCCAAAAATCTGAATGCAGCATAGTTGTAAAAGTGTTTTCTGCTTCTGTAACAGTCGATGGAAGATAAGTAAGTGACGTTACTATATAATTAAATATCCATCCGATCACTACTGAATAAAATATCATTATAAAAAGACCGGCCAGCCCTTGAAAACCTGCCAGTTTCCATAAATTTTTATGTTTTGGCGCTAATTCTTCAAAAGAAGTAACCGTATCCCGACGTCCAAGATAGCCTATAAGCATTTCAGCTATCATTATAGAAAAGCCAATGAGCAACACGGTAATGAGATACACAAGCACAAATGCACCGCCCCCATACTCACCTGTAATATAAGGAAATTTCCATATATTTCCAAGTCCTACAGCACTGCCTGCTGCCGCCATTATAAAACCAATCCGACTAAATCTAGCTATTTTCATACGTAACTTTCTGTGTTTAATTATGCTAATTATACTTAAAAAATTGGAATTTAGAAAAGAATTTGGAAATACTATTGACATTTTGAATCAAATTAACTATAATTTCGCCTCATTAATCAGCATTAAGTGCTTGTTTAATGTGTAGGTCGGGGTGTAGCTCAGTATGGTTAGAGTACCTGGTTTGGGACCAGGGGGCCGAAGGTTCGAGTCCTTTCACCCCGACCACTTTTAAAATTTTAATTTTATATTTTTACTAAAACATGGTGGGATTAGCTCAGCTGGTTAGAGCACTGGTTTGTGGTGCCGGGGGTCGCGGGTTCGAATCCCGTATCCCACCCCATTTAAAATATATAAAACAACCAATAATATAACAAATATAGTAGCGTCCGTGGCTCAACTGGATAGAGTTTCGGATTTCGGCTCCGAGGGTTATAGGTTCGAATCCTATCGGGCGTACCATATTTTTCTGACGCGCTCTTAGCTCAGCTGGATAGAGCAATGCCCTTCTAAGGCATAGGCCAAAGGTTCGAATCCTTTAGGGCGTACCACTACATTTCTTATGTTATTTTGTCAGAAGTGACGTTAAAAACTTATCCACGCGGATGTGGTGAAATTGGTAGACACGCCAGACTTAGGATCTGGTGCCGCAAGGCGTGGAGGTTCAAGTCCTCTCATCCGCACCATTTAAAGCTACAACGAGCTTTAAGCGACTTTTAGAAAAGTCAAAAACTTCATGAAATAAATTCCTTGGGTACGGTCTAGGGTACGGTTCCAGCGGAACTTAAAATTAAATTCTTTTTAAGACTAATATATAAATTTAAGCAAAATAATCACAAAAATACAATTATTCATACACCATATATTCTGATATATCTCCATATAACTAAAATAATGACACTCTGCACTCAGGCAAAAAAACTCTAAAACTATTATAATTTCTGCACATTTAAATTATTGTGTGCAGGGAGCCAAAACTTGCTAATGCGAGACTTTTCTGAGTCTTTGCACAGAGTAATTCGATTATTTTACACAGAGAGGCAAAATCTGTAACTTTGCAAAGAGTTGAAAGACTCTTTGTGTAAAATAATCTAAAAAGTTTTGGTTTTTGCCTCTCTTAACTTTTTTACTCTCAATTCAAAAGCCAAGATGATGTGAGAGACTTTCAACAACAAAACCAACTTAACAAAACACTTAACCGCTTTAACAAGATAAGACTTTATCATAACTATGGATATATGAATATCCTACCTGTTAAATACCTCAAAAAGAATCCTCATAAATATAAACAAGTCCAACTAAATACCGATACACACTTCAATGCAATCATCATGGATATCGATGATGAAGATCTATTAACAGAATGGAATGCTGTTGGACTCCCAACCCCATCAATACAAACACTCAATAAAGATAATGACAAAGCTCACCTGGTATGGCTACTTAATATTCCTGTATCCAAAAGAAATCGAAAAGCTGTTAAGTATTACAAAACCATAGTTGATAGTATAAAGCTACTCATAGGTGCAGATAAAGCATATCAAAACCATCAAACAAAAAACTTTCTCAACAATGAACTATATAGAATTACATATAATGATCTTGGGTATGACCTAGAAGACTTTAAAAACTTCATCATTAAAGAAGAGAAGTACAAAGTTTCTCAGCATACAGATTTAGCTGAGTATGAGAGTACTGGAAGCAGACATATAGATCTGTTTAATCAGCTACGACTATATGGATATAAAGTAGCAAAGCATAGCAATCTATTAGAAAAGCTACAGAAACGAGCAGAACTTCTAAACGAACAGTTTGATGAGCCTATAAAACAAAAAGCAATCATAAAGTCAGTTCTAGCATTTTGCGAAGAGAATAAGAATAATTTTAAAGCAGCTCATAAGTATAGAACAGGAGCTATGAAGTTTAAAAAGATAACCAATATGTCTCCAATAAATTATATAAAAGAAGTCTCAAGACGACAAAGTAAATCTGCAACACGGACAAAAGATATTAAGCGCATTAAGACAGCAGCCAAGATTAAAGTAGCTTTCGAATTACTATTGCGACATAAAACTAAATTAACCTACTCAAACATCGCTAAACAAGCAAAAGTTTCCCCTAGAACAGTAAAAAGATACTCAAAAATAATCAAGATTTTAGTTCAAAAAGTTGATGGTGTCATTAGCTCTATAAGGGTAATAGTACTTGAGGCTGAGGAACGAAGTATTTATCCTCTAAAGTACTGGAATGCGGTTTTATTTAGATACCCAGAGGTTCCTACATAATAATTTAAAGAAAGAATTTTAAACTCCTTTTTTTAGTTTTTGTTGTAGTATTTTATGTACTGATGATATGAATACTTCTTTGTTTTGAAAAATAAAATTAATTTCCTCCTTCATAAGATATAATTCAGAATATTCATTAAATTCTTTTCTGTTGCGTGCAAACGAAAGAACATTGGCTTTTTCATCATGAAACCAGTCTGACATAAAACGTATAAAGAAATGTTCTTGATCTTTTTTAATATTAAATTTATAAAGATCAGCACTATCTTTAATATCATATTTTTCAAGAAGGAAGTATAGATATGCTAGAGCCTTGGTGTTAAAGGTCGAATTTAGTAGGCGATTGATGTGGACTGCTTGAGTAAAGTCTCTATTCGGTTGGTTTATTTTATTTTTTAACTCTTCAAAATTCATGTTCTTAATTAATTCAAACTTTTTGATTTGGTTGTTTTTTACGAACTCCTCTAACTCCTGTTTGCTGAAATATTGTTCAAGTAAAACCATTATAGGTAGTTGTTCTCTTTTTTTTTTAAAATATGTTGGTCTTGAAAAACCAAATAACTTCATGATAATTTCTTCTAATTTCATTTTAATCCTTTAAAAGTACAATATATAAGATAATAGTATTATAAATTATACTAAATCCTTGACTTTATTATCTATACAATATATAATACTAACATACAATATATGATACTAAGTAGTATAACACAAGAGGATAAAATATGCAAAATGCAATTATAGTTGATAGTAATATACTTAATGAGATTTTATTGGTTCAACGAAAAATAGAAAAAAAATTAAATGAGAATACTCTAAATGAGAATACTCCGAACGATGAACTGGTTACAGTAAAACAAGCTCACATAATTACAAAAATCAGCGAACAGAAAATTAGACAGATGATGATAGATGGTGAACTGGAGACTAACGATAAATACGGCACTGCAAAAAGAATATACAGACGTAGTCTGTGATTAAAAATGCACAAAAAAATAATAACCATAATTATATCATTTGCTCTTGTGCTAAATGCCAAGGAGAGTTGCAGGATAGTATCATCGCAACCATTTGGTTACACCGGTGATGTAAGCGGTAAAAGAGTCTACACAAAAGAAGAGTTTACTTTTGAGTGTACAGATACTACAACAAAAATAGGTAGTTGTAAGACTTGGAAAGAGGAATATCAAGATTATAATGTGAGTGGTTTAAAACATGACATCTATTATGAGTCAGAAAATTTTCAAGGAACTATTGGCGAAGTACTTGGTGTTGCTCAAGCTTACGATAAGATAAACGGTCTATGGAGTGGATGGCATGGTCTCTGCATGGATGGCTCCGATGATGGCAATTGGGATTGGATGAGTGATCCTTATGTCCTTGCTGGATTTGCTTTATCTGCGGTTAGTGGTGGAGCCGGTGGAGGACTTGCTACCACTGGAACACAAGCTGCCAGTGAGACTGCAAAACAAATCGCCAGATATGCAGTATGTGCGGCAAGGGCAGGCTTAGACACCGGAAAAATGATGGAAGAGTATCAAGATGATGGAGAACCATGTGATCCAGTAGATGAGATTTGTGAGGGCAATGATGTTGCAGATGATGATACAAATATTTTTACAATCCCTGAGGACGAATATAATGAGATGGTTAATAATAATCCCGATATTGTCGACAACATGGTCATTATCGATGGTGTAGGAACTGGAGTACTTACTCTTAAAGTTATCGCCGGTGATGTCAATAAAATAGGATTAAGTTCTGCTGAAGCACAAAAAGCCGCCAAAGATGCCAAAGAGAAAGCTTTGAAAATAAAAGCAGCAATGACAACATTACAGTTGGCGGCTTGTGTCAATGGCATGGATTCAGGAAGTGGTAGCAGCTCTTCATCGGATGATGCAAGTTCACTATTATCTGCTAAAAACCTAGCTTTAATGGCTTTGGGTGCAATTAATCCCCTTGTAGGCTTAGCTGCACAGGTACTCTCAAAAATGTATGATAGTTTTTCATCAAGTATTGACACTTGTAATAATTTGGATGATGCAAAAGAAAAAGGATCAAGGCACGAGGCAACATATCATGCTAAGAAATATGACATGTGCCATTTGATAGAAGTTATTGAAGAAGGGGATAAGACCTGGAATACATATCAGAGGCGATTTAGATATTGTTGCTATGACGATAAAACTACACGTATTATAGTAGAGCAATCTAAGGCTCAATTTGCGAAAGATTGGGAGCATTGTACGGATATTACCTTAAAAGAGCTAGAGGTTATCAGTTTTAGTGCATGTGATCCGGATGAGTTAGATTCGAGTGTTAATGGGGTTAATCTTCCTGCTGATGCTACACTGTCTGAGAGAATGGGTGCATATCAGTTTACGCATAAGTGTATTGATACAAGAGAATACATAGATGTTCTTTTAGAAAAATTTGGTGGAGAAGATATGCTAATTGACTCTTCAGATGCGGAGAGAATTTTAGAGGAAATGAGATGAAAAAGTTTTTAAAAATATACATAGTTTATGTAGTGCTACTGTTGTCAATATTATATATATTACCACCAAATATTGGTACACAATTTAAAAAATTTGAACAGTGGTTATTAATCATATTGCAAAAGCCTGAGACACTACAGTATACGGTTAATTTTAGTATTTTAATTATAGCTATCGCGATTATTACTAATCTTTATATAAAAATAAAAGAGCATAAAAATGAAAAATAAACTATTTATTTTAATGCTACTTCTATGCGGTGTTAATCTTAATGCCGCAGAAATTACATGGGTTAATGCATTCCCAATATATGTATATGGTGATGTTACCGCTATAGCTAAAATTTACGAGTTTATTAACACCATAGTAAACTCTCCAACACCACAAATAATCATCAGTATCGGTGTTACAATGGCAATAGTTATCTCAGGTTGGAAAGTAAAAGATGGAGATTACAATGAGATAATCAAAGCTCTATTTGCTCCTATCACTCTTTATGCTCTTTTCTTCGTTCCTACAGTTAATGTACATATTACAGATCTACGTGTAGATAAAGGCTTAATCAACTACTCCGTACCAGACGGTGGATATCGTAAAGTCGATAATGTTCCTTATATGATTGCTTTTATTCCTGCTAGTTCTTCTATGTTGGTTTCTCTCTTTATTGATTTAACTGACAATAGTTGGGATGCAACAAGCACTGGTAGTAAGTTTTCAACTTTAGGTTTTCAAGAGATGTCACATATCTCTCAGGAAGCATTAATACTAGGAACATTCAATAACCTTGATGTCAATTCAAGTAGTGATGTTTATAACATGCAACAGTATGTACATCAATGTTTAGTAATTGAAGCACTCAAAGTACCATCTAATCATCAAAAATTAATAAAACCGAGTAAGACATTTCCAGAGATGTATGATCCGGCTAATTTTGATGGGAATATTGGTAATGTGCGAGTAACTTTTACAGATGCAACGGGTGTTACAGAGGTAAGTGATACATGTGCAAATCTCTATACTACCTATGTAAGTGGTGTAGCATCAACACTAGAGAGTGATTTTGGAGATGTTCTGCAAGGGAATTTTCCAAATGTAGATACATCTAGTGCAACTTTTAATGAAGCATGGAGAGAGAACGCAGGAGTACAGCAAACTGTAGTTGGTAATATTCGCAAGGCTATGATAACAGGTGCTGCTACAAGAGCATTAGCAAAAGATTTAAGTACAGATGGTATCGGTGTTGATGGTGTTGCTATGGCGACAGAAATAGCCATTGAGAAAACAATCGCAAATTTAAGAACTGAAGGATTAGCTAAGTATGAGTGGATGGCTCGTATGTTACCTAATGCTGTTTTTATTATTATGATGTTGATGTTGGGAATTTTTCCTTTAATGATTATAGTTATGACATTTATGGGCTTTAATGCTTTTAAAGGTGTTGCTAACTTTTTCATGGGCTATATCGCTATGAACTTCAATCTAGTATCACTTGCCCTGGTAAGTAATATTATCTCTTACTACACTGCTCAAAACGCTCAACAAGCAATAGTAAGTTATGCCGGTATGCCGTTTGGTTCTACTCAGATAAGTGAGTTTATGTATCAACAAGCAGATATGGCAGGTCTAGCCGGTATCATTGGTGTTATATCTGTACCTTTTGTGACAGCAGCTATTTTCTATGGAGAAACAAAAGGTTTAGCCGCAGGTATTAGTGGAGTAACTGGTGCGTTTAGAGGTAATGTAGCAGCAGATGCTAAAGACACACTTGTAGATAGAGATGCACAACAAGAAATCGATAAGCAAATGCTTGATGATGCTAAAAATGAAAGAGATGCTTCTTCATGGTTGACTAATGAGGGCTTTACTAAACCATCAAACATGAGTGCAGTTGAAGCTAAAAACCAAATGATGAAGAATCTATCTTCTATCGGAAATGCAAATGCAGCTTCGGAGATATTTCACTCTGGTAATGCTCAAAACTTCATACATGGTTCAGCAGTACAATCATCACAAGGCTTTAATAAAACAGCCGGACTTGGTGGAAGTGGTGTAAGTATGGAAACCGCAGGCTCAGTATCGTTTGAAGATGGCGAGGTTATGGGTTCTATGATTCAAAAGACATCAGACTTAAGAAGTGAATCTGAAAGTTACGATACTAGCAAAGTTGGTGAAGGTCAAGCAATAGGAATGTTCGGTAAAGATATGGGTTCAGCTGCTCTATCTGATTTAGACTCTAGTGCTAGTGCTACAGTAGCTAATGCTACAAACGCAGTAGCTAATCAAGTTGGAGCAGGTCGTGGACTTCTTGAAACTGGTGCGTTTAATAGTGATGGTACACTTGCCGGTAATGCTGCAACAGAAGCACTTATAAAAGGTGCTGCTTTGACTTCTGCTCAAAAGGCTAATAATCAGATAGGAGCCGGTGAAGTAGGTAATATGGATGATTATTTATCTACAGCACTTCAAGATGGACACATAGCTGCTAAAACTGTTTCTAAAGTTGCGGATAGAAGAGATGATCTTAGTGATATGGACAATAAGAACACTCAATGGAACGAAGACAGTATTGCTAGTGGTAATGCAATAGCATCTGTACATAAAGAGACACAAGCCCAAGGTGCTCATAATGCACTTGATATTGAAAAAGGTACTCTTAATGATGCATTTAAGAAAGCTTCAAGTGGCTCAGAAGAAGCCGGAAGAAAATCTGAAAACTCTCTTTTGGGTGTTGGTGAAGAATGGGATAAAAGAACTGCTACTGGTGATGATATTAAAACCATGTCAAAATTGCAAGACAATGCGGCAGTACAAGAGTTTGGTGGTATTGATTCAACACATGCTGAAATAATGAAACATGGTAGTTTGGATGGTGCAATCAAAGATATGGTAACAGCTGCTCAAGAAAAAGGTATAAGCTCTGCAACTCATGCCGATAACCTAAGAGATGATTATGGTAGTAATCTTGATAGTAAAAAAATGATGCAGATGTCCTCTAAAGATAGAAGTGATTTATTTGATGCTGCATTGAATGAAAAAGATCCCCAAAAGAAACAAGCAATGTTGGATATGTTAGATGAAGCAAACCAAACAGGTGGAGTGAGTAGAAGCTTAAGTGATGTAACAGATAGTATAGACCAATCTAAGCTAGATGCTCAACTAGGTCAAGCAATAGGAATAGACCAAAATAAAATTGCCGGAGTAAATTATTCTCAAAATGCAATGTATGGAGAAATGAGTAGCCAACAAAGTACACAATCTAAGCTAGGTGCACAAGGCGGAGTAGAGGGTGCTGTTAAAGTAGATGCAACAGAATCATCTGTAAAAGCAAAAACTCAAGAGGAAGTACTCGATAGCCAACTAAAACAAGCCGGTGCTAAAGATGGGCTAGATTCTAGTATTAAAGATCTTGCTAGTGCTACTGATAAACTTGCAAAAACTGCTGGTACTTTAGCCGGTGGTAAGACTGCTGCTGATATAGCTACTACAGGAAAGTTTGATAGTCCAGAACAATTTGCTGAGAGTCAAGCAAAAACGGCAAGTCAACAGGCTAGCAAAGATAAAGCGAAGATGCTACTCGATGAAGATCAAGAAGCTAATAATGGATTAGTTAAAAAAGCACTAATGATGTCAAGAAAAGGATATGAAGGTGAACAAGCTGATGAGAAAGAAGCACAAGCCCTGGATCAAATGGAGCGAGCAGGATTAGTTAAAACAATGGAGGATGGCTCAATTAAAGTAGCTACAGGAACAAAATTCTCTGATGCAATGGCAGTTCTAAACTCTGGAGACATGGGAAGAGATAAGCAAGTGCAAATAGCCGGAACAAGTATGAATATAGATAGAGATATGGATGGAAACACTAGAATTACCGGAACATCTTTAGATAGTACAGAACGAGGTTCTAAACTTGATTACTCCGTAAGTGGTTTCGCTGGTGCAGTTGGTGTAGGGTTAGCAATGGGAGCAGCAGGATTAGCAACAGCTAATCAGTATTCTAAACATATAGCATCAGAGAAAATACCTATGAAAATGGAAGATATGCATGGAGCAAAACCTGATGGCAATGGTGGATTTATTGATTCAAATGGGAAAGGTTTTGGTGTTAATGAAAATGGTGAGGTTACTAGAAATGGCAAAGTTGCTATGAAAGACAACCCTAATTATAAAAAAGGATTTATTAAAGCTGGATGGGATAATGCAAAAAATAGTCTAAATGAAAAAGGTAAAAATCTAAGAAGTGGTTTTACCTCTGAGTCCCTGGATGAAACCATATCCACCGAAAAGAACCAGACCTCCAACGAAAATGCCAATAGCAGTAGCAACAGCAATCAAAATGATGTGAGTCATAAAAAGTCTCCTGATATAAATTCTAATACTATTATACCGAAATCTGAACAAGGTATCAAGCCATCAATTTCAGAACAAATAGGTGCACAATTTAAAAAAGAACAGATTTTAAATCAAGATACAAAATATAACTCTGATATGGATAAGTTAAAAGCTACTCATGCTCAACAAAATGCACTTAATCCAGATAATCCAAATGTAGCAAGTCGTCAAGCTATGGAGATTAATGCAATGCAAGATGCACATATGAAGAGGATAGAAGCAAATACTAAACCTAACTTACAGGTACCTAGCGAGAAAGGTTTCTTCGAGAAAAGAATGAGTGCTTTAAGTAATGTTTGGGATGGCGGTGGTTCGTGGAAAACAAAAATTGCAATGAGTGCTGGTGCTATGGCACTAGGAAGTGTAAGTGCGACAGCATCAGACATAATGGATGCAGTTGATCCTATAGCACATGCATCTGGTACAAGCTTAGGAGATTCATCTTATGGTGGGGATGAGCTAAAACAGATGCAAGCACAATTCAAATCTAATAGTAATGGATTTACTACTCCATCATGGGTTAAAGGTGTTCAGCCTGTATCTACAGTTCCACAACATGTTCAAACCGCATTCTCAACTCCAAGTGGATTTAACACGCAACAAGCGATTAGTACATCAACTGGCTTCAGTACTAATGCAGCAGGACAAGAGATATACGGAGCGAATAAAAACGATACTCTCTTTAGAAATGACACAAGTGCAGAATCTCTAAGAATTCAAGAAGATATAGCTCTAGGTACAGAATTTAACCAAGAGACCTCTGAGGGTATTCAAGCGGCGGTTGAGAGACTTATGGATGCTGATAGAAATGAAAAATAAGGAGTAAAGTTATGGAAACATAAGAGAGTAGAGAAGTCCTCCGATCAAAGCCGACTTCCCTACATAATCGAATTATAGCTAGGAAGTTTAAACAACACCCTAAAGTTAAAGGTTGAAAAATGAGTTTAAACGATAAAAATCAAGAGTATGAATTAGTAGGTGCGATATTTACACCAGGTATCAGAAATATATTCAAACTAAAAAAAGGAAAATAGATATGAAAATTGTAGTAGCAACGATGGAATACAATCTACCTAATGGGTACGATATAGATGTTAAGTTAGAGGAAATAGAGTTTGACGGCAAGCTAGAAAATTTAGCCAAAATACTAGATGTGACAAAGTACAAAGAAGCTGAAAAGTATGAAGATGGTAGTGGCGGTGGTTGTTCATCAACAAGTATAAATATTTCTAAAAACTACACAACTGTAAGTATATGCGATGCACATATATGCCCAACTGCATTTATAGTTGATGGCGTTGAATTTTTTGGGGACAGAAAAGTGGCATTCATTGGAATTGAAAATCTGATAGGTATTGCTCCAGTATACACACTTGCTGAAATAAAAAATAAAATAGAATATCCAGACTACACAAAAGAAGTATAAAATGAAAATAAAAATCTATAAGGACCTAAGTGCAGAGGTACTACCAACACCGGGAAATTCTAAGCACTCGACACTGTTTGTATTTGAAACTCTAAAAAATGGAGATAGCAAGATAACAGATGGAACTCAGATATATAACTTTGTTGAGTTGCTGAGTGCATTTGTTTCTAATCAACTACATATAGACAAAGAGTATCAGCTTGACTATAAAGATGCAAGAGGGTCTAAAGGTGGTTATGCAGCTAAAATCGTTTCACAACAAGATCAACATTTCCTTAGAGTGATAGTTGATGATAAAAAATACTTTTTTGAAAAGTACGAGTGCCGAATTATCACTAAAATTCTTAACAAAATTCTCTCTAAATGTACATTCAACGAGCTTACTGGTTATGAGAGGTAGTGTAAACAATCAAGTTAATCAGCTATGGAGTAAAATAGATGGGCTATACACTTCAAAAGGAGAGACTAGAGCAAATAGTGACTATCGTGGACATAATGGGCATAAAGTAAGTGAGAATGTTCACGGTTATTCATGGAAAGATGAAACTAAACGCATCGCAAAAGAACTGCTAACATATTCTAAAAAGAATTTTAAGATCAAGGATATGCAAGCAATAACTGGGGAAGTGGTATTAGCATATGTAAATGATAAAATAGAAGATGGACTTGTCAGGAATAGTATAAGTTCCTACATTAGTAATATAGCCAAAATTAAAGTAGGTCTATCAAAAATACCGAATAAACTAAAATCACATAATAATCAATTTACACATGAAGATTTAAAGCAAGCTCGAAAAAACATAAATCAGTTTGCTGTGAGATCAAAGCATATAAATCGTGCATATATTAACCCTGCATCTTTCAAAAGTGATATGTCAATAAAATCTAGAATAGGTTATCAACTGCAATTAAAACATGGCTTAAGGGTTAGCGAGGCTACTCTAATTAGACCTAGTCAACTACTTAACAACAATACAATCAGAATACAAGGTAAGGGAGGTTATGAAAGAGATGTAAAATTGTCATCTGTTTTATTTAATCAAATAACACAAGAGATAAAAGCACATGGATCATACTATCAAGGCTACAATACTTATTTAAAAGACTTAAAAAACAGTGTAGCAAAAGCCGGAGAAAAATGGACTGGAACACATGGGCTAAGATACAATTATGCACAATCACAAATGTCGAGATATCAAGAAAAAATGAGCTATAAAGAAGCACTTGCAAGAGTAAGTTTTGAGCTTGGTCACCATCGCATTGAAATCACAAAACACTATCTAAAGTAATAAAAATAGCATGAAAATTAAGAAAGCAATTGAGGTCTTATATAATCGAATTTCTGATAAAACTGAGCTAGAAGCTCAAGAAGAAATTATGATTATTTTGAACAGTTTTGAGCTTCAAATTAAGTATGGTTGCGACAACAAACTCACTGCTTTTTCTAATTCTATTTATACTCCAACTCTCAAGCAAAATGAGCAAAAAGAAGCTGCTCTAAAAGAGCAAAGAAAAAAGCTAAAATTTAAAAAATACAGGACTGCTTTAGCACAAGAAGAGCTAATAAAAACTATGCGTAATAATGGTAGTAGCTATTCAAAAATTGCTTTGTATCTTAATCAATATATTGTGCATAAACGCAACTACTTCAATCGCAAATATATCGAAAGATTTTGCAAAACTAAGAACATAGATTAACTTCGTAACACTCTTCCAACAATTTCAATATTCACTAAAATCAATTATTACATGACGGGTACTTATTCCGCTTGAGGGTAATTATGCTAAAAATGCTTGGGACATTATAGTGGGACATTTTAGAGAGGTTAAGAGTAATCAAAGACTAATCAAACACCCTAATTGTAGGAACAAGGCTCGCCGTCAAGTTTGAATGCGGAGCGAGAAACTTGACGGCGAGTGAGCCGTTGGATTATAATATGAGTTCAACATTCGTTTTTAGATTTTTGTAGTAACTGGCTTTGCACTCCGAACGTGCTTTCATTTTTTTATTAAAGTGATATTTTCAAAATCTATGCAGTTGATATTTAGTTAAAAACTCTTTGTGTCTATTTAGTTAGGCATTAGATTTTACGGATGGGAAGTCTTGTAAATATGTTTAATACCTCTGATAAAGAGAGGTTGTCTTTATTGCTTTTGAGCATTTTATATTGACTAGTTTTTGTCGTTTTATTAGTTGGTCCGTTGGTGTGACTTGTCCTTTATTGAGGCATAATAATTTGATATTTAATCTCTGCTTTTATTGTGATTTAGTTCACTGATTGTAGTTAGCTTTTTAGCTTATGATAGTGATGGATTATTTTGTAGTTTTTTTCCATTAAAGGAAATTTATTTTGTGTGATTTTTTAGGTGTTTGTTGCCTTTAAAATAGGGTTCGTTTTACCTGCGAAAAATGAGGATAATAGAAAAGGTACTTAGGTAATTGTACTAGACAAAAATGTGTTCATCCATTTGCAAGATGAAAAGATGATTTTTTAAGATTGTATGCGGTTTCGTTGTGAGCACGAGATTAATTAGGATATTAAAAATGACTTAGCCCTAGTCAAATTATAGGCTTAAAATATAAGATTCAGAGAGATTGCTTAACTCTGCGAATAAACTTAGAAATTGTTCTTAGTCATCACTGTTCAGTGACTTAAAATAACTGAATAATTTGGTACTTAACAAATGTTATAAATGAGGAGTTTTATAAATGTCTATACAAAATGGTGGTTAAATAATACTTTTTTAAAATATTGCAGATAATTGTAATAAAATAGCTTGATACTGTATCGTTTCAGTAAAAAATAACACCAAAATTCAAGATATTACGAAAAATTGAAGATAATTAGTCAAAAAGTATTATTTAACCACCAAAATTATATAAATGGGCTCCATTAGAGCTTATTACTTGTAATACATATATTTAAAAAAAGGAACTAAACAATGCAGGCAACTAGAGAACACTACTCAGATATTGTGAATTGTTTTTTTGATATATTGGATATAATAAAATTCATAGGTTTCACTTCAAAGGATTCTCAATGCTAGAAATGATAGTAGCTGTAATTTTTGCAGTAGTTGCATACTATGTTGCAGAAAAAGATAATAAAGAAAGTGATCTTTATCAAATATTACACCAACAGAAGTAATTGAGAGTGTAAATCTAACTGCATAAATCTTAAAAAACACAACTAATAACGAAGGAAAAATATGTCAAACAGCGATAACTTAGAATATGCAGGCTTTTGGATACGAGTAGGAGCATCGCTGCTTGATACAGTTATGATCTTATTGATAACCGTACCGGTCATGTTAATGATTTATGGAGATGCTATTTGGGAGAATGAATCTATGTTCATGGGTCCGGCAGACTTTTTGGTAAATTATATATTTCCGGCGATAGTTGTTATTGTGTTTTGGCTTTATAAATCTGCAACACCAGGTAAGATGATTTTAGGTTTAACAGTAGTTGATGCAACAACTGGGAATCCTTTGTCAGTAGGACAAGCTATTGGAAGATATTTAGGTTACTTTGTGTCAATGTTTCCTCTGATGCTTGGGATATTTTGGGTAGGATGGGATAAGAAAAAGCAAGGATGGCATGATAAACTGGCTAATACTGTAGTTATTAGGCAATTAGATAGAGTTGAAGCTGTGGATTTTTCAGAGTGAGTAATTATTTAACAGAAAAATCATTAGGAAAATATTTAAAGCAGATATTTCCAAAACATGAATTTATTAGAGATAGAGTTGTTCCAAATTCTGATATTCAAAAAAGACCAGATTACAGAAATGATGATCTTATGTTGATAATAGAATTTGATGGGTATGGTCATTATAGTAATCCAGATAATATTTTAACAGATGGTTTTAAAGATGATATATATAAAGACATGGGATATGATATTGTTAGAATTCCATATTTTATTCAAATGTCAAAAGATATTGTAGAATTATTGTTTGACAGAGATGTTGATATTGAACAAGTATATCCACATGGATTTATTGATATTAAAGCTATGTTGCCAGCATATTTTTGTGAGTTAGGTATTATACGATTTAAAAAAGATTTAGATAAGTTTAAAATAGTTAAAGATGAGATTATCTTATCTTTAGGTCAAAAATATGATGAGTATGGAAATATAAATTATGTACTACCTCCATCTTTATATAATCTACTAATAGAAGGGATAGGATGAGTAAAAATATTATAATGATTGATACTTGTGTATGGATTGATTTAGCAAAAAATCCAGCACTTAAGCCATTGACACTAGCAATAAAACAACTTATTGATTCAAATGAATTAAAAATTATCACAACAAAAATAATAAAAGAGGAATTTCTTAACAATAAAGATAAACTAGTTGAAATCGGAAGAAAAAAGATTTCTCAAAATATAAAAAACTTGAAAAGCCTAATTCATGAACATTCAACAGTCAGTAATAAAGAGGATGCACTAAAAGGTTTGGATGATATTAATCATAAACTTCCAACTATGGTCGATTCAATTTCTGAACATACTAATCTAATATGGGAAGTTCTTGAATCTTCTGAAGAACTAGAGCTAACAGATGAAATAAAACTTATTTCTGCTCAAAAAGCCTATAAAAAAGAAGCTCCATTTCATAATGGTAAAAACAATATGGCTGATTCTATGCTTATTGAGCTATTCTTCAGTCATTTAAATGAAACTGATTCCTTTTATTTTATTTCTCATAATAAAAATGAATTTAGTTCAAAAGCAGATACTAGAAAAGCTCATGAAGGGTTTAATGAGTATTTTTTCAAAGAAAATGTTCATTATTCTTTAGACTTATACAATACAATTAATGAAATATTTCCAGGCACATTAGAAGAAATAGAGATTGAAGAATCTTGGTTTGACGAAGGAAGAGGTTTTTTTGACATAATAGAGTATACGAATGAGTTCTGTGACAGAATATGGTACAACAGACATCTTAATTTACGATATAAAATCGAAAGTGGAATGCATGAGGTAGTTGATGAAAAAGGCTATGATAGTTACAATCCAAATCAAACAGTTAAATATATATGGGAAGGTGCTTTAGAATCAGCTGCAAGAATGGAAGCACTTTATGGGGATAAACTTGAACCGATGGATGATTTTGAATGGGGTATGCTCAATGGCAAGCTTTCAGCTTTAAGATGGGTTCTTGGAGATGAATGGGATATGTTAGACACATAGAAAGAATAAAATATGAGGCAGTAAATGAGAATACTCGATAAGAAAAGGTTTAATGCTTTAGTTAATCATTCTAAATCTCCATTTTTAGAAGGTTTTGGAGAAGAGTTTGGATGGTACAGTAATGAAGATGAATCATTATTAGGGGTCTTTGTTCTTGATCTTATAGATCATGATTATTCTTGTGCAATTTTAGGAAAAGATGAAGTTGGAAAATATAGAGCTATAGAAATAACTGTGTCCAATACAACACTTGAAGAACTCTTTGTATGGATGATAGAAATTTTCACAACATATTCCGATAGTGGGCAAAAAATATTTCCTCAAGGAGATAACGAAAATATATTAGATTTTTTTAAACTTATAGTTTCAGAAGAAAAACAACATCCTTTCTTTAAAAAATTGAATGAAGATATTGGACAGTCTGCTGCAAAAGAAATTATTCAAAAGTTAATGCTTCACTTTATTGATATTGATGGAAACTACATTGAACAATTTCAATCTAATGGTTTTGATGCACGATTATGGGAATTATATTTAAATACATATTTTTATGAAGAAAACCTTTACATGAATCGTGATTACCATGCACCAGATTTTTTAGTTGAAAAATTTGGCTATAAAGTGGCTATTGAAGCTGTAATAGTTGGTCGTAAAGAAGATACACCAATAGAAAATTTTGAAGAGAGACTAAGAGAATCTTCATTTGAAGAAGATATGGAAAGGTTAAAAGATGAAATACCCATTAAATTTGGTAGTCCATTGTTTTCTAAATTAAAAAAAGAATACTGGAAATTATCCCATGTAGCCAATAACCCGCTAGTCTTTGCTATCGCAGATTTTCATGATAATATGGCAATGACATGGACTGGTAGCGCACTACATAGATATTTATATGCTGTTCATCACGAGCATACCTATAATGATGATGGAGAACTTATAATTACTCCTTTAAAAATTGAAACTCATAAATTTGGTGATAAAGAAATACCATCAGGATTTTTCTTTCAAGAAGATGCAGAGAATATTAGTGCTATATTATTTAGTGCATCTGGGACATTATCCAAATTTAATAGAATGGGGCATCAAGCTGGACTTGGAGATAAAAAAGTTAAATTGATAAGATCTGGGTTTTATCATAAGCATGATGAAAATGCATCTATGCCAGACTTTATTTCTTATGAGGTTGGAATTGATAGTAATGAAAGTTGGGCAGAAGGAATTTCAATGTTTCATAATCCTAATGCAAAATTTCCTGTACCCGAAGGTTTATTTCCATCCATTGCACATCATCACTTTAAAGATGGACAGATTGTTAGCATTCTTCCTGATATACATCCCTATTCAACAACTACAATGATTGTTTCAACTGATAACAAATAATTTACTATAAACCACCGTATAAACTAAATATATATTTTAGTTAAATAAACAGTTTAGAATATAGTTATATTGTCTTATAGATTGTATAATAGGTCTAAAATAAAATAGAGGTATTTTTGATGATTTTAGGCTATATTCGAGTTTCAACTGATAAACAAGATAACCAAAAACAAAAACACTTAATTTTAGAATATGCTCATTCTAATAGTTTAAAAATTAATGATTTTATAGAAGTTGAAATAAGTTCAAGAAAAAGTGAGAAGTTAAGAAAAATCACTGAACTCAAAGATAGACTTCAAAAAGATGATACTTTGATTGTTGCAGAGCTTAGTAGACTTGGTAGAAATATGATGGATGTAATGAATCTTATTCAAGAGTTAAGTGATAAAGGTATAAAGCTTATTTTCATTCGTCAACCAGAACTATCAACATTTAACTCTGCACATAATAAACTGCTTCTTGCAATCTACTCATATTTTGCAGAGAGTGAACGTGAATTTATATCTATGAGAACTAAACAAGGTCTTGCTGCTGCTAAAGCATCTGGCAAAAAACTTGGTCGTAAGCCTGGACAAAAAGTTAAGAGTAAGTATGATCCATATCTTGAGAAGATTAAAGAGATGCTTTTAAAAGATGTATCAATTACTTCTATTCATAAAATTATTGAGTTTGGCACTTATGTTGGCTTGAGGAGCTATATTCTGAATAATAGTGAGTTAAATAAAATTCTTACTCAAAATAAAGATAAAACTGTGAGTTTGCTTGCGATTAATTATTTGGACAACTAGGAAATGAATCACATTTAAATCTTGTCTTAAAAATTCTACTCATACTTCATGTGGACTTAATATTTTTCCGTAGAGACATTTATAGGGAAACGGGAAACAGCTGTTTCCTATAATATTGTGTTTCCTTAACAAAATAAGTTTCTCAATAATTTTGAGATAACTATATCAATAAATTTATTTGAGGTTTACACAGTTTATTTTATACTCTTGTAAAATTCGACGATCTTTTTGGTAGTTATATACTATTAATCATCATCGTAGTCATCGTCATCATAGTTGTCATACTCATCATCGTAGTCCGTACAACCACAGTCATCAAAAGCATTCACAATTACATCATCGTCTTTTCCATCATCATGCATATATGTAGTTTGTAAACAGTGCTCACATTGGTAATGATAATAAGCCATTCCTTTTCCTTTTTATAATTTATGTATTTGTAAATTAATTATCATATATAGTAAAGAGCAATAAGGTGCTTCTTTACTATTTTAAATAGATAATCTATTTATTTTGATGGACAGTTTCCTCTACCGCCACCAGATGGGTTACCCGTAGTACTTGGTCCATTTGGAGGAGTACATCCGCTTGACTTTGCCATAACAGATCCTTTAAATATTTATTTCGGCTAATTAAAACCGATAGCAGCAGTTTATAAAAAATAGCATATAGAAGCTATATACTAAGTCGTACAATTTATTTATAAAAATAGAATTCATTGCTGTGGTGTGCCGAATATAAAGAGTGTTTTTCATTTATTTTTTTAAGTTTATTATATAGTTTCTTATTTCCTATATTAAGCATGTAATCTTGTGCTACAAATAAAAATTGCGGATTGTACTCTTCAGGTTTCATCTTTTTTATTGATCGTTTATATTGTTCAATAAGTGTAATAATTTTTATTTCATCCTGCTGATTTATGAGGTGATATCCATGATAAGATAAGTTAATTAGGTTACTTCTAAAATCATTTATATCTGAAATTTTTTCCAACTCGAATAGCCACTCTTCAACATCATCTTTATTTAACATCCTTGGATAGTATGAAAATGTAAGAAGATTTAAAACTTTACTATACGCAATTTGTTTATTTAATAAATCGTGTGCAACCAAAGAATATCTCACATGAATTGTTAATGCCACTGCTAAATTTGGTTCTACTATCTCATTAGTTAAATAGTTGTTCCCTTGAAAATAGTCTCCAATATTATGCAAGACTTCATTATTGGTTATAGAGTATATGTATTTTAGTATTTTGTCTTCATCTACTATTTCATTAAGATGCTTAATTGCCTGATACACTTGTTGGTTCTGGGTCTTTTTAAGATTACTATATAGTCTTTTGGACTCAAAATTCATAATAGCTTGTTTCTTATTTTTCTTATTATGACTAAATAGTATAAGTATTTCATCTATATTATAGTTATGCGTTGTTAGTCTCATCTCATTGTATATAGAAGCGATAATTTGATCTAATGCTTCTTTTGTATGTTCTTCTATTTTGTGTATGTTATAAATATATGATTCAAATAGTCCTAATGTTTTTGAGGTGCCATTTAGTCTTAAATCAAGTTCTGTGTTGTAAATAGATGAAAATAACCCAACTAACTGTATCGTCTTATTTTCATCTATTGTTGTAGATTCTTCGTCTATATTAAAATAGTCACACAAAGCTCTATAGCATGCTTGTGATACACGCGATACAGTTAGCAAGTACTCTATCTGTTCTGGTGTAGGTTTAGCCCATCGTTGCTCTATATATAAAACAAATCTTTCTTTTTCTTCATTTGATAGATTGTCAGAATATAACCTATCTAAAAGATTATTCAGATTAGGTATTTCTAGTTTAAGTTCATCTACTGATAGTGATTTTGATTTAATAAACTCTATTGCAGAATTAAATTGAGCCTCTATAGAGTTCGCATGATTATTGTTAAAAACACCTTCATATATAAATTTATATGATGCTAATTCTTTAATGTTTTTGACCTGAGGTAAGACAAGATTATCATGCCAGTCTTTTAAAGTGCTATCAGAAATATTGAGGTATGCATTTTCATTAAAATCATATTTCTTCATACAGTAAAAATCTTGATTAGAACCACCATGTAAGTCTATTAGCCATTTCATAATTTTATTTACTGGAAAGCATATTTTTGAACTATTAGAATCGAATGAGGGGAAGTACCAGAAGTCTCCTCCTGGGAGACCTTTATCTATTCTATCATCATAAAAAGAAGTATTTTGACTTAAGCGTATCGCAAAAAATGGAATGATAAAATGTTTTAACAACAACCAATCAATCTCTTTTTCTTTTTTTGCATCATAAGCACTATATATTTCTTTGGTGATGTAAGCATAATGCTTCATAAACTCTTCAATTATCTCCTTTACAGAAGAATTTATATCGAGTGAATCTATTTCTTTATAGATATTATTAACAATATGTTCTATAGTCTCTTTTGTTAACTGATGTTTATAAAGTCTTGATTTTTCAGTACTTTGTTTTATGCCTAAGCGAGTGAGATCTAAATCAAAATATTGTGCAACTTTTATTAGTATTTGTTCAGTATTTAACATGTGTTTTTTCTATCAATAACAACTCTCTAAGTAATACTGCATTTAACTAGCCTTTAATCCCTTAGCAATCAACTCATAAACGATATCCGCAAACCCAGCTCGTATCCTATCTTTACCAAGTACCTGAGTAGCCAAATCTTGATGTACTTCTAAACTATCAATTACCGCACTATTAATAGCATCTGCAAATCCACCCATCATCGCTTGCTCTTTGGTATTATTAGTCACTTGCTCTACTACCTTATCATTCTCCAGTACCTTGTCTTTAATGGTATTGGCATAATTAATCATATCTTCATCTGTAAGGTTTCCTTCAAATAGCGCATTCATATGACCGAGTACTGCTGAAAGTAGCTCTTTTTCTGGATCTTTTGCTACTGCTGAACCTACTTCACCTATCGCACCAAGTTCCACTTCATCACCAACCAAATCAATATTTTGATTTTTTTGTTTATGTAGCTTGTAATGTGAGAGTTGTACTTCTGATATATCTATAGGGTCTTTAGGATCATAAGTCTTTAGATTTGGGATGAGTGCTTTCACAAATGCACTAAGCTTGAGTAAATCTTCATCTGCATAATCTACTATCTGAGATAAGAACTCATACATTCGTAAAAATGAAATAAGGTCTTTTTTAAAGATATCGAGTGCGTTTTTATCTTCATTAGCAACCTTTAAGTCTAACTCATAATTATGAATCCCTGCATCATCTTTATTCTTTTTAGCTTCTGCTAGATTAACTTTAACGCTATTGATATTCTCCAGTGCTAATTTGTATCTATTTTTATATCTATCTACAGCGGGTTTAACTGCACTGCTCATTGCAGCTTGTGTGCCTTTAGGGTTAAAGAAAGCCTTTGCATAGTTCTCCACATCCATAGTTGTAAAGATATCGCTCTCATCTAGTTTGTGTTGCATGTCGTAGACAATATTAGGGTCTGTCACATCTTCTATCTCTGTAGTGTTATAGTATGGTTCAAATGCTTCTTTTATATCTTCTGCTTCATTATAGAAGTCGAGGATAAAAGTTTGTTCTTTACCTGCATAAGTTCTATTTAGTCTTGAGAGCGTCTGTACACAATCAACACCACCTAGTTTTTTATCTACATACATTGCACACAATTTAGGTTGGTCAAAACCAGTTTGAAATTTATTAGCCACAAGCATTACCTGGTAATCATTACTGTCAAATGCTTTTCGCATCTCTCTACCTTTGAGATTAGGATTCATGCTAGTTTCAGTGTACTCTTTTGTAGTTCCCTCTATATCATCCTCTATCTTGCCTGAGAAAGCAACCATAGCCTGCATCTTCTCTATGTCATGCTCTTGTATATATTTATCAAATGCTAGTTTATACCTAACTGCTGCATTTCGACTTGAAGTTACTACCATTGCTTTAGCCTGCCCGTCTAGTAGTGGTGCTACTGTAGTTTTGAAGTGCTCACAAATAATCTCTATCTTTTGAGCAATATTGTGAGGATGGATGTTTAACCATTTAGCAACTTTTACTTTAGCTCTCTTGCTTTCTACTTCTTGATCATGCTTCATATTGGCATGCTCAAGTTTATAAAAAAGCTTGTAAGTAGTATAGCCTTGAAGTACATCTAAAATAAATCCCTCTTGGATTGCTTGCTTCATTGTATATAAGTGAAAAGCTTGAGGTTTATTTGTCTCGGATGGTGCTTCATCTGGTTTAGGCAGTACACCAAACATCTCTAATGTTTTTGTTTTTGGTGTTGCAGTAAACGCATAGAAGCTTAGGTTAGTACTCGCACTTCGTGATTCTATAGAAGCTGTGATGATATCCTCTGCACTCAGTTCTACACCTTCTTCTATTTGCTCTGCTGTAAGAACTTCTCGTAGTTGTTTAGCGGTTGAACCAGTTTGAGATGAGTGAGCTTCATCAGCGATAATGGCATAACTATTATTTTTAAGTGATGTTCTCTTCTGAATCGCTTTTAGTACAAATGGAAAAGTTTGTATTGTAGTGATTATAATTTTAGCACCGCGTTCAAGTGCGTCAGCAAGTTGAGCTGATTTAGATTCATTAGAACCATCACGACTTATTCCAACGACAACACCATCTTTATGCTCAAAGCTCGATATTGTCTCTTGTAGTTGATTGTCTAGTACTGTTCTATCTGTAATAACGATAACAGAACTAAAGACCGACTCTTCTTGGTCATTATGCAAAGATGAGAGTTGATGAGATAGCCATGCTATAGAGTTTGACTTACCTGAGCCAGCTGAGTGCTGTATTAGGTAGTGATTACCTGCACCTTTTTCTCTTGTATCTGCTAGTAATTTTCTTACGACATCTAGTTGGTGATATCTTGGAAAGATGAGCGTTTCGCTCTTACTTTTTTTACCCTGATGATCCTCTTTTGTTTTTACTTCTAGGTGTATATAACGAGCAATGATATTAAGTATAGAATCTCTTTGAAGCACCTCTTCCCATAAATAGCTTGTAGCATACCCATTAGGATTAGGTGGATTACCTGCACTACCATCTAGTTGACCTTTATTAAACGGTAAAAAGAAAGTTTTATCTCCTGCTAGCTTTGTAGTCATATAGACTTCATCGTTACTTACTGCAAAGTGAACTAAAGCTCTTCGCTTGAACTCTAGGAGTGCTTCACCTTTTGCTGGTCTTTCATATTTGTACTGGTTAACTGCATCTTGAACATTTTGTGTGAAGTCTGTTTTTAGCTCACATGTAACGATGGGAATACCATTGAGAAATAACACTAAATCTATTCGCTCATTTCCACTTTTTGTAGTTACTTCTTGAACAACTCGTAATATATTGGCATCGTACTTAGCTTGAGTATCAGGGTTATGCAGTTCTGGTTTGAATTGACATAATTTGAACTTGGAACCGATGTACTTGAGGTCATTTCTTAGGTAATGAAGCGAACCATGCTTGTCCATCTCTTTTGCTACATGTTTACATAGCACTTCATCAGTTTTTGAGCCTTCTCTCTTTTGCATCTTTTCGTAAGCTTGAGGTTGAGTAGATTTGATATAATTTATGAGGTCACTAGGGTAGAGTGCTAATTCTCTGTCGTAGTGTGTTGCATCACCCTCTACATACTTGTTAGCTTTTAGGTGTTCTACTATCTCTATTTGAAACTGTCTTTCTTTATGTTTGCTCATACTGTAAATACCATCCTAGTTAATATTGTTTCCGTTTGTTACACATATACAACTTAAAGTTAAACATTAAGTTAAACCTTTAGTTTACTTTGTTACAATTGCACTATGTGCTTGCACTGGTTTCCTTCGCCAAAGGCTTTGGAAAATGGCAAACCTCAGTCGCCGAGAGAACTGGGGACTTTTTCCTGCTTTAATAATGCTGACCTCTCAACCATCCTTTTATAAGAATTTTTATCATGTGGAATACCTGTTACAAAATATAATTTATTTTCTTTCTGATCCAGCACAACTATGTATCGTTCGTCAATAACAGCATAAATTCTTACAGTAACTTTTTTCCCTTTTTTTGTTTTCATTTCTGAACGATACTCTAGCTTATAATCAATATTACCTGTATCTTTCATAATAACTTTTTTAATCCACAATAAATACCTAGCTCTTTTTTTACTGAATGGTATATCATGATATCCATTACTAGTTTTATAATTGCTACTTTCAGAAAAAGCATGTTCAAACTGACTGTAAGGAAAAATCACTCTTTTTCCATTAAAGTCATATATCTCTTGATTTACATATTCATCAATATAAACTTTTTTATACATCTCTTTTAATTCATCATCATTATCTGCTTTAAATCTAAGCAAGGGCCATACTTTTTCAGACATTATTGATAAGACTCCCATTTAAAGATATTGAACTTTTTTTCATTTTTTGCAGTAAATGTTTTGAGGTTTCCCATCTTAAAGTTTTTATTATTAAGAGCATTTAGTTTCTCAGCTAATGTTTGACAAAATTCAATTTTTATATCACTACTATTTCTATCGTTATACTGATAACCTACTGCACCCATAAATAAATCAGCTAACTCTATAAGAGGTTGGTTTGTCGAAGTTACTGGTTCTAAACATGATATCTTTGCTTTACCTTGAAGCTTTTTTTGAAGAAAATATTTTAAATTTCTAAATCTATGTTGATCTCGATTCTGCTGCCAATCCAAATATAAATAATATTCTTTATCATGTTCTAATGTATCTTTTAACATGAGATAGTAGAACTTATAAAAACCTAACTCTTTATCTCCATCGTTGTAGAGGTCATGATCTAATTTCTCTTTATCAACAACTATACATCTAAATGATAAATCATTATTTATAAATAGCTCTAGTAGTTCAAAGTAAAATTCTTTTTTATTAGGAGATAATCTTTTCCACCCAAATTCACCTTGTGCATTGTGCTTTTTTTTCATACTGTGTATTTGATGCACTATCTCTCTTTTTAGCTCTCTTTCACACTTTATAGCACCTATTACCATGTATCTGTCACCACCTGAGGTATGACGACTCTCATCACAATAAATATTTATTTTAAGTTTATTACTCATGCTATCTCCCTCACATCTATCTTACCAGTAACAATTGCACTAATAAGAGCTGTTCTTCTTTCTTTTAGTAGCTCTATTGCTTTGGTTGCTTTTGTAGTAAGTTTAGTAAACTTTGTTAAGCTATCATCAATATACTTAGCTATCTTCTTTTGTTCTTCTTGAGGTGGAAAAGGAGCTTGAAACTCTTTAAATGCATCACTAGGTAAACGCCATCTTCCAAATTGTGATGAGCCTTGTCCTAGAGGATAAAAGATTTTATTGATATATCCCATTTGAAGTAAAAATAAATAGTAATTTGCATCTGCATTTTTTTCAATAATTGAAAACACTCGATAATCAGGACTTGTTACTCCATCATATTTTGATAAATCCACAAAGCCAGTTAATAAGTCCATGTGATTCATTGCATAATCGCCTTTATATACATGTTGATACTTTGAATAGTCCGATGATAATTGACCTTTACCACTTTCAATATCTTTGACTTTAATTCCCTTTTGAGTTATTGACAAAATATCATATCCAAGCTTTCCAGAAATTCGTTTTCTGATTTCAAAGAGATACTTGAACTTCTTAACCTCCCAATGTTCAGGAATCTCCCCCAACCATTCAACTCCACTATCTTTCATAGGTACTGAACTGTCTAGTCCACGAGTCACAGCAGTGGATATGACAGCTTGGCGTTTCTCTTTTAGGAGTGCTATAAGTTTTGTCTGCTTTTCGATGAGGGTGTCTATCTTTGCTGTGGCATTGTCGAGGTAGTTGGCTATTGTTTGTTGCTCTTGGAAAGGGGGAATTGGCATTAAAACATCATTTAAGCTATCCATTGAAATTTTCATTCTAATAGTGTTTAATTTTCCAGTTTTTTCAGATTGCTTGACAAGTATCCCATTACCTAAACCAATTAAACTTTTTTGAAAACTTTCAGACTGAAAAATAGCATTGAAATAAGAAATATCATCTGTTGATTTTCTTGGATAGAGCATATAATACACAGGACTAACGGCTCCAAAATATTTTGAAAGCCCAACTGAACCTGCCACAACATTCATACTATTTAGGACTATATCATTAGGGTATGCCAACTTATAGGCTGTTAAATCATCTTTAGCTTTATTGCCACTATTACCTTTTTCAGAATAAGGAATCACACCTCTATACATACACAAAGATAAAATATCCTTTGTTTTAACAGGACTGTTTTTTTCTCTCCGTTCTTGTAAAATAGTCTTTAACCTTCTAACATCCCATCCGATAGGAACTTCCCCCAACCATGCAATCCCACTATCCTTATAACTAGGATACGGTTTATACTTAGATTTCACGAAGCATCTCCATTATCTCAGCATTAAGTGTCTCAAGCTCTGCATCTATCTCTTCTAGTGGTCGTGGCGGTGCGTACTCGTAAAAGTGTCGGTTAAACGGTATCTCATAGCCGACTATACCTACTTCCCCATCTTTAGCATCTCTTTTTTTCTCATCTATCCATGCTAGTGGTACATGTGGTGTTACTTCTCTTGCAAAATATTCATTTATATCTTCACTTAGAGGAATGTTCTCATAGTCTCGTAGGTCTGCATTTGCTTCTAGCTTACCTTTGGAGTCTTTGCACAGTTCTGCTTCATCATCATGCATCGAGATATGCTTCTGGACAAGCTTAAATTGGGTAGCACTAAGTTTGCTTGTCATCTTCTTACTTAACTCATTTTTGAACTCTGTTCGACTCATAATCTTATCTGACTCTATAGCTCCAAGAGCAGTAAGTATCTCCGCTCCAAGCTCTTTCATCTTCACAAATACTTTGTCATTTTGGAGTGACTCTAGTTTGTCTGCATCATGTGGGAAGTAGCTTAGTTGTAGAGATCTCTCAACGGTGATGCGTCTATAACCAAAGTCGGTAATGTTAAATATTTTAGAGATTTTAGCAGCTGCATTTTCCCCATAGATTCGCACTATGTCACTTATCTGTGTTTCATCTAGGAACTTACGCTTAGAACCTAAAGATTTTCGCATAGCATTACCCATGCTTGAAGCATTGATAAGTTGTACTTCCCCTTGTCTATGCTCAGGTTTATTATTAGAAAGTATCCAGATATAAGTAGCGATACCTGTATTGAAAAACATATCGTTAGGCATAGCAACTATTGCTTCAAGATAATCGTTCTCTAAAATATATCTTCTTATCTCACTCTCGCCACTTCCAGCACCACCAGTAAAAAGAGGTGAACCGTTAAGGATGATACCTATACGACTCCCTCCCTCTCTTTTTGGTCTCATCTTTGAAACTAAGTGTAGTAAGAATAGAAGTGAACCATCACTTACACGAGGAAGCCCTGGACCAAACCTACCGTTATATCCTTGCTCTGCATTTTCAGCTTTTACAACTTTTTCAACTTTTTTCCACTCAACACCAAAGGGAGGATTAGAGAGCATATAATCAAACTTGTTTTCCCCTAGCTGATCATCGCTCAGTGTATTGCCATGTTTGATGTTCTCTACTTGTACACCTTTGATCATCATATCTGCTTTACAGATAGCATAGGACTCACCATTTAACTCTTGACCAAAGGTTACGAGTGTTGCATCAGGGTTGAGTTCATGCACATACTCACTACCACTAGAGAGAAATCCACCAGTACCAGCTGTCGGATCATAAAGACTTCTTACAATTCCTTTTTTTGTGAGGACATCATCATCTGTAGAAAAGAGTAGTGAAGTTGTGAGCCTAACTATATCTCTTGGTGTGAAGTGCTCTCCTGCTGTCTCATTTGACTGCTCTGCAAACTTTCTGATTAACTCTTCAAATACGATCCCCATTGCATGGTTTGAAATAGTATCTGGATGCAGATCAACTGTAGCAAATTTCTCTATGATAAGATACAAAAGATTCGCTTCGTTGAGCTTGTCTATCTGAGCAGTAAATTCATACTTTTCAAATATTTCTCTAGCATTTGGACTAAAGTCGTTGATGTAACTCTCAAGGTTTTGAGAAATATTGCTAGGATCTGACATTAACTTAGTAAGTGTATATTTGGAAGTGTTGTAGAAACTATGTCCTGACTTACGAGTAAGAAACTGCTCCATAGGGATACCAAGGTTTTTTCTAGCTTCATTCTCTGTTAAAACATCATCTCTAGTAGGCTCAAGAACACACTCTAATCTTCTAAGTAGTGTAAATGGCAAAATAATCTTACCGTAATCTGATTGTTTGTAGTCACCACGAAGAAGGTCTGCTGTTGACCAGATTAGAGCTGAAATCGATTGTTCTGCCATTGATAATGTCCTATATTTTAATTATAGTCATTATATCTTTTTTATATAATATTTGGATAAGAACGAGTATTGATTTATTGTTGATCTTCATCTTTATACTTTTTGCCAAGACCAAGAACAACTGCAAAAATTACCACTCCTAAAGCAAGACTACCCATAAAAGTTACTATACCATCTTCCATATTACCTCCTCATCTAAATTTCTCACACTTATCAGCATCTACCATAAACGATTCTTTAATAAAGTAATTTTTATCTAAGCTCCATCCATCGTTAAGTGATACTCTGTAGGTGTCAGCTGATGTGTATAAGCCTCCACCACTTACACATTTAAGAGTAGCATTTTGATTTTTAAAATCATTGATATTTTGCAGAGCAGTTGTGTACTCATTATTAGCCATAAACAGGAATGCACTTATACTTGTTAATAGAAAAATATAGGATCCTACTGGTGTTCTTTTTTCCATATGACCCATTATAATCATGATAATAGCAATAAAAACAAATATACCCAGTCCTCCATAATTAAGATACTCTAACATTATTCAATCCTTTTTTCGCTTCCTTTAATTAAATGCACATTTTAGAACCAATGTCCAAACTTCTCTTCAAAGTAGTCCATCAGATATTTATACTTTTTACTAAATAAAACTATAAATGCAAATCCAATCAATAAAATGAAAAATACCAAGGTGTTAATACATCCATCTGCATCAGGTATATATTCTATACTGTTACAAAAATAATCAAATGACATTTATGCTGTTTCCAGTTGAAGGACTTCATCATATAGTGCAACTCCGTAATCAGACAAATTAATCTTAAAATAGCTCTCAATTATTGCTCCAAGCTCTGCATTAACGGTTGTTAATATCCCTTGAGATGATATATTTACTTCTTCATCTTGATAACTATAGCTAAGCAGGGAGTTGTTGTCAGTATCAAGTGCTATAGCTATGTTATATGCTTTATATATTAAGTATGTATTGATATTTTTCATATTTATTAAAATAGCTCCTAAACTATAAGACTACCAAAATATTCTATATGTAGTCTTTGTAAAAGTATACAACTAATATCTTAACTCTTCTTTAGACTACCATGTTATAATTTGTATAGTCAAAGGGTAAAAGAATGAATTTAGAAGTTAAATTAAAAGCACTGTTCCCAAATACAGAGATAGTAAAGTTAGAAGATATAACTACTAAAATAGCTGGTATATCAAAAGTAAGAGTTGGTAAGGATCGTACATATACAGATTATGATGAGATATCTCTTAATAATATTAATAAATATGGAGTGGTATATATACCAAAGAATCCAAAAGAAGTAGGACCGGCTAATTATGCTGCAATGAGATCACAAATTTTACAACCTGGTGATATAGTCATGACACAAAGAGGCAAAGTCGGTAAGGTTGGACTAATAGGCAATAATTATAAGAGAGTCATAGTTGGTAACAACTCTATGATTAGAATACAATTTCCTCACAACAGATGTAATGAAACACCGCTATTTGTGCAAGCATATTTGCAACTACCTTATATTCGAGAGTACTTAGATAATCATATCACATGTGGCTCAAAAGATAGAAAAATCTTAAGTGCAGCATCTTTATCTAAATTACCTATTCCAATGTTTAAGGAAGGAGATGGTCAATTTACAGAGTTCTTACATACTCGCAAGGAGTTGTCAATAGAAGCGGCAAGAGTTGAGAAAGAGCTCCAAGAGCTTATAGAACTATATACTAAGATAAAAGATGATTGTGTAGTACTAGGGATTAATAAGTGTGATGAACTCCAAGCGATGAATATAAAAGATAAAGGTGTTTTGTCAAAACTATCAAGGTTAAGAGAAGATCTACGAAAGATTAAGGCTAAACACTCTTGATATATTAATTCGATTTCTTTGGTAAAAAGTCTACAACTTCCATTTCAAAATAAGCGGCAATTTTACAAAGATGAAGTAAATTATACGAAACATCGTGCTTTCTAGTTTCAATTTTGGCAATATAGTTTGGAGAAGAAAAGTCCAATATCTCTGCTAGTTTTAACTGGCTTATGTCTCTTTTTTTACGCTCGATTTTAACATTCTCTACAATTTTATCAAGAAATAAATCAGGGTTAGATTCAAGCAATTATAAACACCTATAAGTTTTCGATATGTTAACTTTATAGACTACTCCAACACAAACACTTATAAGTGTTTATTAAAGTTCTATCCTGTATTATTCATCAAGTTATAATAATACTCAAAAGGAAAAAAATGTTAAAAAAAATAATAAGCACAGGAGTTGTTGCAGCAAGTATATTGCTATCAGGTTGTGGAGTAACTACTAGTTATATGACAGATTTGCATGTGCCAGATAAGAATAAGCCCGTTGTTGTTATCTTAGTTGATCAGGACTCAACTTCATTAGGTGGTGTTATGGTTGGTAGTGTTGTTAGAACAAACTATATGTATTCATTTGCAGTAGCAGCTCAAACAACTACTGATGCAGGATATAAATATTTTACAATTATAGAGCCGGTACAACTTACTAAACAGTTCACAAATAGAAAAGTAACAAATATTCAAGAAGCATATGATGCTTGTGATGATGGAGAAGGTAGTTTTATTGCTGGATTTAACCCAAAATATAATTTTACGCTAGGTCATGGCAAGTATAATTGTGATGTTATGACAAATCAATATACAGATGCAACTTTAACAGGTGGTAGTGTCGTGCATAAAAGTGTTAGATATGTAATAGAGATGCATAACGAGCCTAGAGCTAATAGTAATGCTACATTTAATGCTCAAGAGGTGCTTGACTCAAAACTAGTTAGCTCTTTAAATAGAGAGTACTTTGTTAAAAGTACACGGTAATAAATCACATATTATTTCTTAAATGCTAGAGCTACTCACCTCTAGCAAGGAATATAATTCTCTTCCATCTTATTGACTATATACAATCTATAAATTGACTTAAAAGAATAAAAATACTGTTCTTTATTTACTAATATTATGATAATATTATACTTATAATAAATAAGTTAATTACTAGTATAATACTTATTTAAAAGGAGTTTTATTATGATAGTTTTATTTGGACATCAAAAGGGAGGAGTGGGTAAAAGTACAGTCTCGATTAATGTAGCTTACCAACTTCAAAAGAAGTACAAAGATTTAGTTTTACTCGACCTTGACTCTCAAAACTCTGCAATACTTTTTAATCAACTGCGCATAAGTGAAAACTTACCAACCATTAAATGTGTCAAAGAGAGCGACATAGATTTTAGTAATTTCATTAATGAGTACTCCGGCAATAAAGAAAATCTGCTCATCATAGATAGTGGTGGATATGATAGTGATGTTAACAGAGCAGCACTTATAAAAGCAGATATCATCATTACTCCAGTAGGTATCTCTCAAATAGAGATCTTCGGTTTACAGAAGTTCAGAAAAATATTAAAAGAAGCAAGTGAAGCTCTTGATGTGAAAATTAAAACAAATGTGCTTCTAAACAATGTAGATAGTCGATCTAAAAATAAATTGAGAGACCTACGTGAGTACATTAAAGAGAATAATAAATATTTTAATTTACTAGATAGTGTAATCCATACAAGGGCAGATTACAAAAATAGTTATGGGGATGGATTAACAGTTAAAGAACTCAATAAAAAAGGTACTGCTGCTCAAGAGATTAAGCAATTAACTAAAGAGATATTAAAACTAGTAAATAATTAGTTTTTATTAAGTATAATACTAGTAATAAATAAGGATTATATAAATGGCAAAGATTAAAGATTTAGATGATCTTGATACGTCGGAGAAGACAAATAAGTTTATAGCTGCCGCTGATATGAGTAAAGGGAAAAAGAATAAAGGCGGTAGACCTAAAAAAGAAGCTAGTGAAAGAGCTAGTGAACAAATATTTATAAATGTCACATCTGGAGAGAAAGCTAAGATAGAAGCTTATGCTAAAGAACTTGGGATTAGTGTTAGCGCTTTGTGTAAGATTAGTTTGGCTAAGTTTATATAAAATGAAGTTTTACAAGAATGGTTATAAAAACAATACTAAACAAAATAGTTGGTGTGAATATATAAACTTAAAAGAACTATTTTATATACAAGACAAATACAATCAGACCGTAACAATGTAATGAAATATACAAATTTTAAGAAGGAAGATATTTTTCTACAAGAGAATAATAGATACAATTCAACTATGAAAAGAGCTGATGCACCTACTATTACCTATTCACTTATAGAGTGGTTAGATAACAGGTATGACAATAAGACTATAACAACTGAAATATCAGTTAATACTACATTTGGCACAAAAATAGCAGATGTTGTTGTCTCAAATGGTCATAGTATCGCTTACGAAGTGAAAAGTGCTTTTGATACTACGAAAAGATTAAATGCACAAGTAAATGGATTTAGTGAAATGTTTGAGTATGTTTATTTAGTATACTGGGACGGTAAATATAATTTAAAAGGCTTAAATTTACCATCTAATATAGGTTTGATAAAAGCTTATTGGAAAGATGATAAAGTTTGTTTTGGTATTGTTCAAGATGCACGGATCAATAGACTAGCAACATCTTTTAATATTGCACCATTCTTATGGAAAAAAGAACTTAGGTACTTTTTAGGATTAAAACAGCAAAAGTTTAAAATGAGTGATGATAAAGATACATTAGTAGAGTTGTTTTCTAAGAATTATGGAAAAAGAGATAGTGTTAGAATTTTTAGGTATGTTTTAAAAAATAGATTTGAGTTAGGATTTAGTGTGTTTCAAAAGCTAAAAGACTTAAAAGCCTTTAGAAGTAATAAAAGTGATATTAATTACCCACTACAATACAGCTAAAGTAGTGGCATTATGTAACATTGATAAATATTTTGCACTAGCAAGTGTAAGGGAACTAGTACGAAGTATTGTATTACATGAATTACAATGAGTAGCATCTAAAAATCTTGAATTAACTAAACCTGTTTTAACATAATTATTTATAAGCATTTGAGCAGAAAGTGTCCATTTTGCGGTACCTCTTTCTGTAGGGTGTTTTACTTTTAATATAATAATATCCATAGCATCATCATTTGCTATCAGATACAGTGATGCATTAGGCTTCATACCTATTACAAACTCTGTTGCGGTATCTCTATCATATCCACAATAGTCAGCATACCAAAGAGAACTGTCAGAGTCTTGCAGTCTGTCATAGTACCCAGATAGAGAAGTATTCGGAAATATATTCAGATGATTAATAGTAATAGAGTGTTCTTTATAGTTTGTAGTTTCCTTTGCATAAATTATTTGAATATCTGTATCGAGATTAGAAACATATTCAATAATTTCTCTTTCTCTATTTGGCTTAATACCATTAAACTCTATTATTATGCATGAACAATGAAGAATTTTTGAGAACTTCATTAGATAAGATTGTATGTTGTTTTCAAAATTATTTGTTCCCATTACCCTTAGTGTGATTTTGTCAAAATTTTCAAGTAATGCATCTGCATACTTTCCAAATTCAAGAGTAGGAGACTCTTCTGTATCTATTCTACATACAGGCATAAATAATATTTTATTCTTCAACCTTATATATTGAGAAATAATTGACTCAGGTGTTGATCTAATTTCAATCTCATCCGGAATTTCGGGAGGATTAGTTTTGTTTGTTTTTCTTAAAAGCTTAATGTCCTCCCTTTCCTGATGATTAGCGACTGTGTGTAAATCACACAAGTCTAAGATATGAGGAAAATAAAAATTATCTTTTTCATATTTTACTATTTGCTTTTCTTTTCGTATGTCTATTAGTGGAAGTATTTGCTTATTAGCTTGAGGAATAATACAAGATAATAAGTCAATCGTTCTATTCGTATATTTTACAAGAGGTACGTATGTAGCTATAACATTAGATGTAGACGATGGTATACTATCTCCCATTTCTACTATTTGAACAACAACCGCATCATCAATCAGATCATCACATAATAATTGGTATTCCACACCATTTAATGACGATGATATATGTAACTTATAACTAGTCTCTTGTTCATCTTCAAAGCTATGTTCATTTTCAACAATGGATTCTTTAACTGTAGTTGCAGTAATATCAAATGCTGGTATCTTAGTGGAAAAAATCATTGTACTATCTTTAAGAACACTAATATCACTATCCCCAAATGAAAGAATATCTATCTTGTCGGAGTCTATTAATTCCATATTACCATCCTCTATTTTGTATATTAATATCGTCGAGAACTTTTCCACTATTTAAAAGTCCATAGTCTACAAGTGAAATTCGGATTACTGGTCGTGATACTTGAAATAAATCTTTTAGAAGTGAAGCATTGATAGCTTTTCCAGATGGAAGTTTATTTAAAATTTTATCAAGTATAAAGCGAGGGACAAGAAGTTCTCCAGCAAAATTATTTGCTTCTTGCTCTTTTTCAAAATCATCAGTTTGAGCAGATAGTCTTGCAGCGGATATTACAGGTTTATAACTAGTGTTATTTGCAATTATAGGTTCATCTACAACACTTTCATAGTCTGTAAATTCAAGGCTTAATCCTTTGGAAAAATGTAAAAAAACATGGCCGAGCTCATGTGCAATTGTAAACTTATCTCTAAAATGATTAGAAGGTTTATATGTAATAATAATTTGATCTTCATAGAAGTCACATTTACCAATGCCTTCACTAAGATGAAAATCTTTCTTGATTTTAATCCCTAAAAAATCAGCAATATGAAAAGGATCAACAGCTGAGCTATGTTTCTCCGAATAAATTGCTTTAATAACATCTTCGGCATTATCAAATGATGGCATTATTCGTGAGTATGCCTTTGCAATAGAGAGGGCATATAATTCTTCATCTTGAGCTAGCATATAAAGTAGCATTTCATCACTAGGGTGATCGACTAAAAGTTGTTTAGTGGTGGTAATCATTTTTTTTATATCATTAAGTTGTTCTTCTAACTTCATGTGTATGTTACCTCAATTAATGCTTTTGGATTGTTATCTCTATCAGATCCAAATTGTTTTTTCCAATATGCTTTTCTTTCTACCATTTTAACATAATAAGGATGTTCTTCAGGAAATACAAGCACATTGTATCCATCAATGTTATATTGTTTTTTTGGAAAATGATTAGATCTATTCATATCAAAATTAGCTAGTTCGCTTTTAAAATCTATATATTCAATAAAATTAACTAAATCAATATCTTCTGGATTTAATTTCGTTGTAGTGAAACTCCCTGCTAGCCATTGGATAAGAGGTTTCATAAGTAAATTTTTCAAACTATGCGAATAAATATTGTATTTTTTCCAGTTTAAAGGTCGTGTTTGAGAATCTTCAAAATTAGTAACAAAATACTCTTCACATTCACTCTTGAGTAAAGGAACGATTTTATATGGAGAAGGATTTCCAATGTGATCAAAAGTTATTTTACTCAATATTTTGTCCTTTGGATATTCAAGTTGCAGTTAAAATATTATAATATGTTAACAGTTGAACTTAACTTAAATATCAAAATTTAATTTTTCTAAGAGGAAGTGATAGTAGTGTAAACAAGTCCGATAAGTCGTACAAGTCCTAAATAGTTCTGTAGTCTGATTTAAACCATATATCAAGTGATACAACTTTTATATTAATAAAAATTATTAAGTCATTTAATCTTAAAAATAATCATTCAAAACATTATTAACAGTATTTAGATTAGTCTTAGCATATCTAGTAGTGACATGCACCGAGCTATGTCCCATTGTTTTACCAACAGCTTCCAAAGAAAAACCTTTATTGATCATTGTATTGCCTAGAAGATGGCGAGTGTCATGTATTCGCATTTTATCTATATCTAATCTGTCAATAACTATTTTCCAGTGTCGTCGAAATGTTTCTTGACTTAGAGGTTTATTTGGGTCTTTCTGAGCCACAAAAATTAAACCAGTTTTTTTTGGATGATAAGATAATAGGAAATCTTCTAATACTGGAGGAATAGGGAACTCGAGAGTTCGTCTATTCTTCGCATATATGGAATCAATAGTATATGTTTTTTTATGAAAGTGTATATTGCGCCAATCTAGTGTTAGAACTTCATTTAAACGTCTGCCGGAATATAAGAAAAGCATTACCCCTTTAAATTTTGCTAGTTCATAGTTGTTTATAGCTTCAAAAAGTTTTTTACGCTCATCATCACTGAGTTCAAAATCTATAGTATTGTCAAATTTTGGTATCTCAATATTAATAGCTGGATTTATTTTAGTTATGTTCGATTTAATAAAATAGTTATAAAGAGCTCTTATCTGTTGCTTTACACTTTGAGCAGTACGAGTAGCATAAGGTTTTTTAGTTTTAGGATTACTGCTTCTTAGAATTAAATTGACGATATCTTGTAAATCCCTAGTTGTTACTTTTTCAAAATTAATCTCACCAATTTGTTCTCTTATCCATTTGTCATAAAAAGTAGTATTTGTGACTTTAGTATCTGGACTCCATATAGAACTTTTATAAAAGACATACTCATCCCAGTACTCACTTAAAGTTTTGAAATCTTTTTTCTTAATTATTCCAGTTTCTTCTATTTCAACTTTTAGTTCAGCTCTAGTTGCTATTGCTTTTTTGATGGCTTGAAGTCCAGTTATATTATTATAAGATACGGTTTCTTTCTTTTGTTTATTTCTAAAGTAGAATTTGAGTACTATGCTGATAGATTCATAGTCTAATTTTTTAAGATCATCTTTATTAATCTCTTTTTTAGAGAAAATATTAGAATCATCTTTTAGATATAATCCTGTTGTATCTAGTCTAGATATATTAATTTTTTTTAAAGAATCGTTTAGTGCCATTTATATTCCTATTTTTAAGAAGGGTACGGTTTGGGTACGGTTTTAGATATAAAACCATATAACACTATAGCATAATGATATTAATAGAAGCCCAAGAAATAGGCTATGTACAACATGGTATTACTAGGTATAATATATAGATATCAGACTTAGGATCTGGTGCCGCAAGGTGTGAAGGTTCAAGTCCTTTCATCCGCACCATCCCTTAATGATGGGTATCATAGACTTTCTTAACAACTTATTTCCCTCTTAAATATTCAATCCATTACATGTAAAGATACTAGATAAAACTCACGCACTCATCGAATTTTTTCTCTTCTTCCCAACCTAGCATCTTTAACTCAGGAGACTTAAAAAATTCATCTACATAACCTACACACAAATAAGCAATAAGCTTTGTTTCTTTAGGTGCATTAATTGACTTTAGAACCTCTTGTTCATTCAAGATACTAACCCAGCCAAGCCCAATATTTAAAGCCCTTGCCATTAACCACATATTTTGAATAACACAAACAACGCTATACTCACCCATACTTTTCATACTGGTCATTCCTAAAATATCTTCAGCGCTCTCATCGTATAAAACAACAATATTAATAGGTGCTTCTTTAATACCTTCAAGTTTTAATTTTTGGTATAAATTTTTGTTTTTAAAAATCTCTTTTGCTTTTTCATTTTCATTTTGAAAGTTATTCAAAATTTCTTCTTTTATATTTTCATCTTTTATAACTATAAATTTCCAGGGTTGAGAATAGCCTACAGAGGGGGCAGTTAAGGCAGCTTCTAGTATAAGTTGAAGGTTTTTATCTTCTATCTCTGTATTTAAAAAATGATTTCCTCGCACATCGCGTCTGTTTTTCATAATATTTAAAAGAATCTTTGTATCGTTTGTATTAAATTCCATATGCAATTATATCTTAGTCTATTGTATTGAAACTCTTTAAAAAGAGTAATTCATAGCCAATCCCAGGTATTTGCCTTCAGTTTCTGATTCTTGTACTATAGGTGATAAGATGTATTCATCAGCTACCCAAGCTCCAAGAGCTGAACCAAGAAGATGCGCACCAAGGTCAAGAAGTTGTCCGCCGGCATTGCCATCTTCGATATACTGAATTGTTTGGTCGACTACGCCGTATACTGCACTAATCCCAAAGCCTATTATCTTACGGTTTTGTTTATATTCATCAAATTGATTTACTACTGCTGTTGCACCAGCACCCAATGCCGTCCCACCAAGAAAATGACTCCCCTCACTGCTTAGTGTGTCGTCCGTTGCATGTAACTGCATAGACATAATCACACCACAAATAAATAGTATACTTTTTTTCACTCTTACTTCCTTCTTTTTTTAATGATGTCATTATACTAAAAAGAATAAAAAAACCTTGTTAAGTGTATATTACTTCCAAGGAGTAAGTTTCCTTAGGCTTAATGATTTGAAAATCATCAAAAGCATTTGCACTCTCAATACATACAAACTTTTTATACCCTTGAGCATCCATCGCACTCATAGTTTTACATTTGTCAATCCATGGATTCCAGATAATGACGGAGGATGAATTTTCACTTTTAATACTTGTCTTTTTTTTCAAATCATGTAAAATTATTTCATTACTTACATTTTCGTACACCCTGTCAACTTCTTGATTTATTCTCAAATTTTCTTTTTGTACTTTTTTTTCATTATCCAGTATATCAAGATATGTTTTCCCTTTTAAGCCTTCAATAATGATATTGTGGATATCTGAGACTTGGAAATATGTATGAAAAGCCTGTGTCAGAAAAAATGCTTTTGTATCGGTATTGGTTGTTATCATCTCAATTTTCAGCCTATTTGTTATGGTAAATATTATTTGTAATTCAAATTTAAAATCCCATATTTTACGACTTTTTTCGCTCTCTTGCAGGCGTAGATAAACTTTTGTCTGTTCTAAACTTAACTCTTGAACTTTTTCAAGTTCAAACAAAAACACTCTTACAAATCCATGCTGAGGCAAAGTGTCATCAAGATTGCCAAATCTCGGCCAGCAAATCGGAATACCGCCCCGAATAGCACTGCCGTTTTCAAATTTGCTTGATGCACTCAGCCAAAGAAATTCTTCTTGCTCTTTTACTTTGTATGAGAATATATGCGCACCCTGCAGGGCTATTTTTGCATAGGCAGATTCATTTTTGACTTCTAAATATTCAAAGCCATTGTCGAACTGCTTAAGTGCATACATACTATGCTCTCCAACCCGTCATTTTATGCCATTTAAGTCCATAGAATAAGATCATTACATAACAAACAATACCGACCAGATATGACATCTGCATATCTGCCGTTATTTGTGCCACTTTTCCAAAGACAAGCGGTAAAACTGCCCCTCCGGCTATTGCCATAATGAGCAGTGCACTTCCTTTAGCCGTATGTTTGCCCAAATCTTGCAGTGCTAAAGGCCAGATAGTCGGCCAGACAAGTGCATTTGCAAGACCCAGCATTGCCACAAAGGCCACACTGTCAGGGAGCCCTGTGATGATGTGTGACTCGGTTGTAGAGCTAAAAGCCACCCCGAATAAGAAAAAAATGCCTAAAAGGGCAGAAGAAACAAGTGCTTTTTCCTGCGATAAAAACTTCGGTATAAAAAAGACGCCTACAAGATAGCCCGCAACCATAAAGCTCATAGTATAAGCAGTTAGTGCTGTTGCATTGGCAATGCCCAGACTTTGCCCGTAAAGCCCTATGGTATCACCTGCAATAACTTCTATACCTACATAAAAAAAGAGTGCCAAAGCACCTAAAACGACACGAGGAAAACCAAAAATATTTTCATCATCATAAGGATCATCTTCAAATTCCAATTCAGGCAAAGAGGAGAACCAGACAAACAGCGTTAAAACTAAAAGCATAATTGACATAATGATGTAGGGTTTTATAAGTTTGTATGCCAGTTCTTGCGTATTTGTGCTTACCAGCTGAGAGCTTGAGCCAATATCTGAGAGTATTAATGCCGTAAAAAGCAGCGGAGCCAAAACACCTGCACTTTTGTTTATAAGTCCCATTATACTTATGCGCATAGCTGCTGATTCTATAGGACCAAGTAAAACTATGTAGGGATTTGAAGCGGTTTGCAGTATTGTCAGTCCTGTTCCAAGTGTAAAAAGTGCCGCTAAAAAAACTAAAAATTCACCGCTAAGAGCTGCAGGAATAAAAAGCAAAGAGCCTAAACTCATCACAAAAAGTCCCAGTGCCATCCCTTTTTTGTACCCTGTTTTTTCTAAAATCACAGCCATCGGCAAAGCCATTACAGTATAAGCAATATAAAAAGCAAAGGTAACAAAAAGTGCTTCAAACTCATTTAAGTCACATATAACTTTTAAATAGGGAATCAGCGAGCCGTTGAGCCATGTCACAAAACCAAATATAAAAAATAACACACCTATAATAATCATAGCCAAAAAACTTGACTGCTTATGCATTTTTAACCTCCGCAAGATACTTCGCCACTCCGTCTTCATCATTCGTATGTTTTAACACTATATCCGCTCGACGCTTTACACCCTCTTGGGCGTTTGCGACTGCAACTGAAGTATTTGCAAGTTCAAACATACCGATGTCATTAAAATTATCGCCAAATACTGTTAGCTTCTTCAAATCAAAACCGGCTGCTTCGCTCACACTCTGTATGCCGTGAGATTTGTCGGCATCTTTATGTAGGATGGTCAAAAAATAGCAGCCGACATAAGCTTCAGGAGCTAAAATGAATTTTAAATTATCTTCGTATATTACTTTTAAATTTGATTCTAATTCTCTCAAAAGAGTCTCATCCCCCATATAAACAATTTTGAAATTATTTTGCATGGCTCTTAAATCTTTAAAAGACTGTGTATGATCGTCATTTACATAGCGTTTGATGATTTCACTTTGATAGTTGTTAAGTGCCGTAGAATAAGAAAATGCCTCATTAAGTTCATTATCAACCAAAGAAAGCACAAAAGGGTAAATACCAAGTTTTGCACCCTCATCTATAATCTCATCAGCAGTATCTTTAGCGATAAATTTTGTATCTATAATTTTTTTATCCATCGTAGCAATGAGCGCACCATCCAGCAGTATCATAGGTGCATTTACTGAAACACCTTCTAAAAATTGTACCGTTTTTTTATATGTTCTTGCCGTTGCAATAGATAAAATTGACTCAGAGGCATACGAGTTCCATATTTTTTTAGTATAATCACTCAAAGACAAATCAGTCCGTAAAAATGTGTGATCCAGGTCTGTTATGTAAATATTTTTCATACATGTAGTATATCAAAATTGTGGAGTAAAATTTGAAAACAGCTATAGTTACAGGCGCAAGCAGCGGCATAGGAAAAGCAATAACAAACAAATTGCTAACATTTGGGTTTGAAGTTATAGGTGTTAGCAGAAGCATAAAAGATGATGATTTTAACCATGCATATTTTCGCGCCGTTACATGTAATCTTGCAGAAGAAAAAGATACAATAAAGCTATGCGAAAAATTAAAAAAAGAAGATATATTTATACTTATAAACTGTGCCGGATTCGGTCGTTTTGAACCGCATGAAGAGTTACATGTAAACATCATCAGTAGTATGACCTTTGTAAATCTCACAGCACCAATGTTACTTACAAATGCACTTCTGCGTTCACTCAAAGAAAACGAAGGTTACCTCATCAACATTAACTCCATCGAAGCCCTGCGTGCGAGCAAATTTGCAGCTGTTTACTCTGCTACAAAAGCAGGTCTCAAAGCCTTTGGCGACGCACTCTTTGAAGAAACAAGAAAAAGTGCACTCAGCATCACAAACATCAATCCTGATATGACTGAAAGTCATTTTTATGATGAACTACGGTTTGAGACAAGTCAAAAAGAAGATGAGAAACTGTTCGCATCAGACATTGCCGATACTGTAGAGCATATACTAAACATGCGAAAAGGTGCAGTGGTAAGTGAGTACACCATAAGAAGTTTAAAATTCGGTATAAGTAAAAAAGTCTAAGAAGTGATGTCAAATTTGGCAGTCGCATCTGCTTGTGTAGAATTTAGAAAATCCTTATTTTTTTGAATTTGTTTCATCGACAATGCTGTTTCATTTTTCAATATTGTGAAAATATTAGCCGCCTCTTTTAGCAAACAAGAAGCCTCCAACATCTCCTGTTTTTTTTTAAACAAAGGGATATTGTCCAACAAATCATTTACTTGCTTTAAATCTTGCTGAACGAGAGCAATCTTAAGTTGCTTAATCCACATCCGTACTTTCTCTCCACGCTTCCAAAAGCCCTTTAAATACATTTGTGCATTCATCTATTTTGCTCACATCATTTTCCAGACTTGCAGCACCTAAAAGCTTAATTTCATACGAATAAAGCCCTTCTAGGTATTCTGATATTTGCCCCTCTTTCATATCTAAAATAGAAATGAGTTCGGAAATAATGGATATTGAACGGTTAACCCAATAAACTTTTTTCTCAGTATTTCCGTCATTAATCGCTTTTTTTGTCTGTGCGTTAAAACGCAATACACCCTCATACAACATCTCTATAAGTTTTTTTGGCGATTCTATTCCTACGTTGTTTTGTGCATAAGTATTATAAGCTGTCCCTGCATACATATTCAATCCTTTGTCAATTTCTTTATTTATGTGAAATATATCGACAAGGCATTTTTTTTCTTTAGCAATTTTTTAGTAAAATACTAAAATTAAATATATTTAAAAAATAGCCGATATAGAGCTAATAATTAGGTATACAAAAGGATTTATTATGGCTGGCATAAACTCACTTGGAATCGGTTCTCAGGTTTTAACCGCAGATGTTTTAGACAAACTACGTGCAGCAGATGAAGCTAGTATCATTAAACCCTTAGAAAACAAAATAACTCTTTCAAATCAAAAAGATGATGCATACAAACTTCTTGATTCACTTATGACAACATTCAAAAGTAGTGCTTCAACCCTTAGCAGTGAAAACACTTATCTTGGACGTGCTGTAAGTGGAAACACTGATGCAGTAACAATTACAGCAGAGAGCGGCTCAGATGTATCTAACTTTAACATCACCAATGTCTCTATAGCACAAAAAGATGTTTGGAATGCAGCTACAGTTACTGATAAAACAAAAGCAATTACAGACTTAGGGAGTGGTACATTCTCTCTTACAACGGATGGAAATACTTTTGATGTAGACTACACTTCAGCTGATACACTCGAGACTGTACGAGACAAAATCAACGAAGCAGCCGGAGATAAAGTAACAGCTTCTATACTCCAAACAGGTGAGAGTTCTTATGAATTGACTATCACTTCTGATACAACCAATCAAGCTATCACCTTTAGTGATACAAATGATGATAGTGATGCAAATGCCAAAAGTTTAAAAACTTCACTCAACCTCAACAATATCCAGCCAGCAAAAGAAGCAACATTTGACTATAATGGTATCACGATTACTAGATCTACAAATGAGATATCAGATCTTCTCAACGGTGTGAAAATAACACTTAACCAAGATCAAGCAGCGACAGATAATGCAAACATAAGTATCGCTCAAAACACAACAGCAATATCAAGTGAAATGTCACTTTTTGTTTCAAGTTATAATGCACTTATATCAAACCTGGACGATATGACTAAGTCTGATAGAGAAACCGGTGCTGTAGGTATTTTTAATGGAGAAAGCTTTGTCAAGTCTATCTCTAGAGAGATTTCTAGTGTCGTAACTGAAGTTGCAGGAAGTAATGGAAACTCTTTAATTGACTACGGTATTGATATAGATAGACATGGAGTTATGAGTTTAAACACGTCCACATTAAATGCAAAAATTGCTTCTGATCCATCCGGTATGGAGTTATTTTTCCGTGGTGATTCAACAACAGATGGAGTTTTCACAACACTCAATGATAAAATGAATGATTATCTCGGTTATAAAAAACTAATGAGTAACTTTTCAGATCAATTAAAAAGCGAAAAAGATAGTCTTGTAGAACAACATACTCGTCAAACTGACAGTCTAGATAACAGATATGAAATACTACAGAAAAAATTTATCGCCTATGATGCGATGATTAGCAGAATAAACTCTCAGTTTTCATCACTTCAGATGATGATTGATGCAGAAGCAAATAGTAAAAATAATTAATCTTTACAATGAGGAACTATTATTGCTAAATAAGAGACAAATTATTAATGGATAACTGAATGCTCAATGGAAAAAACATACTCATAACTGGTGGTACAGGCAGTTTTGGTAAACAGTTTGTACGAACTATACTCAATAGATATGAACCTAATAAAATTATTATTTATTCAAGGGATGAGCTTAAACAGTTTGAGATGGCACAAAAATACAATCATGACTGCATGCGCTATTTCATCGGAGATGTAAGAGATTTACCTCGTCTACAAAAAGCGATGAAAGATGTTCATTTTGTTGTTCATGCAGCAGCTCTCAAACATGTCCCTATTGCAGAATACAATCCAATGGAATGTATTAAAACAAATGTAATGGGTGCCCAAAATATTATTGATGCATGTATAGATAATGAAGTGCCTTACACTATAGCTCTTTCAACCGACAAAGCAGCAAGTCCTGCTAACCTCTATGGTGCAAGTAAACTTGTTTCAGACAAACTCTTTGTTGCAGCTAATAATTTACGTGGAAATCATGATATTAAATTTTCCGTTGTTCGCTACGGAAATGTTCTAGGTTCACGTGGATCTGTAATACCATTTTTTGAAAAGCTCATCAAAGAGGGAGCGACTTCACTGCCTATTACAGAACCCAATATGACGCGCTTTTGGATTACTCTGCAAGAAGGTGTTGATTTTGTTTTAAAAAACTTTGCAAGAATGCAGGGTGGTGAGATATTTATTCCTAAAATTCCCTCAATGAAGATGACAGATATGGCAAAAGCAATAGCCCCAAATCTTCCACAAAATATTATAGGTATTCGCCCAGGTGAAAAACTTCATGAAGTAATGTGTCCTCTTGATGATTCTCATCTTACTTTAGAATTTCATGATCATTTTGTCATTAAGCCAAGTATCACTTTCTCCGCACCAATAGACTATACAAAAAATACATTAGAAGAGTATGGAAAAAGTGTCAAACAAGGATTTGAATATAATTCAAAAGAAAATACCATATGGCTTTCTCATGAGGAATTGCTCCAAAAACTTCAGATAGCCAAAGAAGAAGAAAAGTAGATGCTCAGTTACTCTACACAACTTATTGATGATGCTGATATTACTGCAGTTGTTGATACTCTCAAAGGTGATTTACTTGCACAGGGTCCAAAAGTTGCTCAATTTGAAAATGATTTATGCCAATACGCTGGGGCAAAATATGCCGTAGCCTTTAACTCAGCGACCTCAGCGTTAAGTGCTACTTATAGTGTCTGTGGAATAAAAGAGGGGGATGAAATCATTACAACTCCTATCAGCTTTGTAGCCACTTCAAATATGTTTGTTACCTTGGGTGCTACTCCCATCTGGTGTGATATAAAACTTGATGGCAATATTGATGAAAAACAAATTGAAAAACTTATTACACCAAGAACAAAAGCCATTGTCGTAGTTGACTTTGCGGGTAAACCTGTAGAAATACAACAGATAAAAGAGATTGCCAAAAAATATAATCTACTACTCATCGATGATGCTTCCCATGCTCTTGGCTCCTCTATAGATGGTAAAAAGATAGGCTCTTTTACAGATATGAATATCTTTAGTTTCCATGCTATTAAGCCTATAACTACAAGTGAAGGAGGTGCAGTACTTACTGACAATGAAGAATATGCTACAGCTTTAAAACTCTACCGTTCTCATGGAATGGTAAAAAAAGAGTTTTGGAATTCAGATATGGTAAGCATGGGCTACAATTTTCGTATGACAGAAGTAGCTGCAGCGCTTGGCAGTTCTCAACTTAACAAGCTTGATGCATTTATACGCAAAAGAAATGCAATAGCTAACTACTTTGATGAACGATTTAAAAGTGAAAAGTTGTTTATCACGCAAAAGATTCCAAAGAATTCTATAAGTTCAAGACACCTCTACCCTATTATCTTAAACCCTGAACTTCAATGTCCAAAAGAGGATATATTTCAAGAGCTTCAAAAAAGAGGTTTAGGTGTACAAGTCCATTACAAACCTATCTATCAAAATAGTTTTTACAAAGAAAAATTTGGTGAGACTTCTCTCCTCGTTGCCAATGATTTTTACCGCTCGGAAATCTCTATACCCTGTAATCAAACAATGAGTATGGATGATGCAAAGTATGTGGCTGACACCTTTTTAGATGTCATTCATAAGTATGCACATAGAGGATGTAGTTTTTAAGCATGATTAGAAATATACAAGAAGAAAGATTAAAGCGTTTAATTGTTCGCAAGCATTTTAATAAAAAGTACAATGATGAACTGATAGATTTTTTACAAAATAATGTTGAGAACAAAAGAAAGATAGTGAAAACTATTGATTATATCAATCAAATTACATTTACCCACCCTGGTTTAAACTCTTTAGAATATATTGTACATCCGCTAAGAGTCGCGGTTATTTTATATCAAATTGACAATAACATTGATGTCGATATATTAATTACAGCACTACTACATAATATATTTGAAGTTTCCAAAATCACAGAGAAAGATTTTTTATTCCATTATGAAATCGATTTAATGAATGCTCTTAAAATACTTGCAATAGACAGATCCAATGAAAGATAAAACAAAAAGTATTCTCTTTCGAGCTGATTCCTCTTCAAAAATTGGCACCGGCCATATTATGCGAGACTTAGTTCTTGCTACTCAGTATAAAGATTCAAATATAATCTTTGCAACTCAAAATTTGTCTGGAAATATAAATCATAAAATCTTTGAAGCTGGATATAAACTAGAGATATTACAATCAAATCAATTGAAAGAGTTGAATCAGCTGATACAGAAATATAATGCAGATATGCTTGTGATTGATCATTATGAAATAGACTATAAGTTCGAGAAAAAATTAAAGGAGAATAATCCACAGTTAATTCTTCTTAGCTTTGATGATACTTATGAAAAACACTATTGCGATATACTTTTAAATCACAATATCAGTGCTGATAAAAAGAGATATAAAGATTTAGTGCCTAAAAATTGCGAACTTCGATGTGGTAGCCAATATACACTTTTAAGAGATGAGTTTTACAAGCAGAAGAAAAAAAGAAAACAACGATTTAAAACTAAAAATTCAAAATTCAAAATTTTCTTAGCAATGGGTGGTGCTGATCATTCAAATATTACTAGAAAGATTTTAAATGTATTGGAAAGTTTTGATAATATAAAGACACATGTAGTTACAACAAGTGCAAACAAAAATTTGCATGAGTTAAGACAATATATTGAAAATAAAAAGTGGGTAAAATTATATATTGACTCAGATAAAATAGCAAAACTTATGAAAAAATCTGACTTTGCAATTATATCACCAAGTGTTACTGCAAATGAAGCATCTTTTATGAACCTTCCTTTTATAGCTGTCAAAACAGCAGACAATCAAAATGACATGTATCAATATTTAAAAAGAAAAAAATATTTAGTACTGGAACAATTTAATATAAAGAACTTAAACACAACTATTAAGAATATAATTCAAAAACTGGATAAACATAATGAATAACATAGTTATAGCAACAATTAAAGAATGGAATATTCAAAACTATTTTACTCTAAAAGAAAAATATTCAGCATTATATAAGTTTCATTTAATATCAAATAAAGATGAACTAACTATTGATTATCTTTTGGAATTAAGGCCAAAATATATCTTTTTCCCTCATTGGTCCTGGATAATTCCAAAAGAAGTATATTTGAATTTTGAATGTATAATATTTCATATGACTGATTTACCATTTGGAAGGGGAGGAAGTCCTCTTCAAAACTTAATTGTAAGAGAAATATACGACACTAAGATTTCTGCTTTAAAAGTAGAGAGTGGTTTGGACACAGGAGATATTTATCTAAAAGAGGACTTTAATATTTCTCTTGGAAGTGCTGAAGAAAATTTTATCAAATTATCAAATATTGTTTTTTCAAAAATGATACCAAAATTTTTAAATAGCTCCTTACTACCACTTGCACAAAATGGTAAATCAATTATATTTCAAAGAAGAAAACCTCATGAAAGCAACATGAACAGTATAAATGAAATTTCAATTACCAAGTTGTATGATTTTATAAGAATGTTAGATGCAGAAGATTATCCAAAAGCATATATTGATTTAGATAATTTAAAGATTGAGTTTAGTGAAGTACATATGAAAAATAAAAAACTAGTTGGAAGATTTGAGGTAATAGAAAATGTCTAAAAAAATATTAATAGTTGCAGCTCACCCAGATGATGAAGTTCTTGGCTGCTTTGGTACAGTTTCTAGACTTATAAAAGATGGCTATCAAGCCTATACTTTAATACTAGGCGAAGGAAAGACAAGCCGTGATGCACAAAGAGTTGTAAAAAACAAAAGAAATGAAATAGCCCTCTTAAACACTGAGATACAAAAAGCAAATAATATTATAGGAATTAAAAAGGTTTTTATAGAATCATTTCCAGACAATAGATTTGATAGTGTTGATTTGCTTGATATTGTAAAAGTAATATCCCAAGTAAAAGAAGAGGTAAAACCAAATATTATATTTACACATTATGAGCATGATTTGAATATTGATCATCAATTAACGTATAAAGCAGTTATCACAGCTACAAGACCTATGAAAGATGAATGTGTTAAAGAGATATATAGTTTTGAGATACTTTCATCTACTGAGTGGAACTATCCATTATCTTTCTCGCCTGATACTTTTTTTGACATATCTGAAACTATTGACATGAAAATTCAAGCTATGCAAGAGTATAAATCGGAACTTTGTGACTATCCACATCCACGAAGTTTAGAGGGCATAGAGCTAAATGCAAAATATCAAGGTATGAGAGTTGGTAAAAAATATGTTGAGGCTTTTAAGAGTGTAAGGGTTATTAAATGAAGATAAATGGTGCTACTTTAATAAATTTTATTGAATTAAATGAAGATACTCAACTCAAAATCTTAACATGGAGAAATCATCCTACTATAAAAAAATGGATGTACACAGATGATAATATATTACTTGATAATCATTTAAATTTTATAAGCAGTTTAAAAAGTACTAAAGATAAACAATATTTTGTAGTAGATAAGGACGAACAACAAATAGGTGTAATTTATTTTACAAATATAGATACAAATAAAAAAGAGTGTGAATTTGGACTGTATGCAAATCCTTTTGAAAAAATAGCAGGAGTGGGGAGCATACTTGAAAAACTTTGCATAGAGTATGCTTTTGATATTCTAAAACTTAAAAAGCTTAAACTTGAAGTTTTTAGTAACAATAAAAAAGCATTAAATTTATATAAAAAGTTTAATTTTAAAGAAATTGGCAAGAAAATAGTCAATAACAAAGATGTAATTTGCATGGAGTTAAAAAATGAAAATAGGTAATTTTAATTTACAAAAAGATGGTGTTTACATCATAGCTGAACTAAGTGCAAATCATGGTGGAAAAATAGAGATAGCGAAAAAGACTATAAAGGCGGCAAAAGAGATAGGTGCTAACTGTATTAAATTACAAACATATACAGCTGATACAATGACACTTGATTGTAAAAAAGATGATTTTATTGTCAAAGGTGGAACTCTTTGGGATGGAAAAAGTTTGTACGAGCTATACCAAGAAGCTTATACACCGTGGGAATGGCATGAAGAACTTTTTAACTATGCAAGAGAAATAGGCATAGATATATTTTCATCACCATTTGATAAAACTGCTGTTGATTTTTTAGAACAGTTTAATCCTTCTGCATATAAAATCGCTTCATTTGAGATTACTGATTATGAATTAATACGTTATACAGCTTCCAAAATGAAACCTATGATAATAAGTACAGGTATCGCCACTATCGATGAGATACAAGATGCAGTTGAGATTTGTCATAGTGTTGATAATAATGAGATAGTTCTTTTAAAATGTACAAGTGCTTATCCAGCTGCTTTAGAAGATGCAAATTTATTGACAATCAAAAATCTTGCTGAGACATTTGACGTTGTAAGTGGATTTTCAGACCATACTATGGGGGCTACTGCCCCCATAGTTGCTGTAACACTTGGGGCTAAGGTGATAGAAAAACATTTTATCTTAGATAAATCTATCGGTGGTGCAGATGCAGATTTTTCTATGGATAAAGAAGAATTTAAAGCTATGATACAGGCAGTTAGGGATACTGAAAAACTTCTTGGTAAAGTTGACTATATCATGACAGAACAAAAGAAAAAAAATAGACAATTTAGTCGAAGTCTTTATGTATCTAAGGATATTAAAAAAGGTGAAATATTTACAACTGAAAATATAAAAAGTGTAAGACCGGGCTATGGATTACATCCTAAATATTTAAATAAATTTTTAGGTAAATGTGCAGATAAAGATTATGAGTACGGCACACCTCTGAGTATAGATACAATATGAAATATATAACATTTAAAAATGATAAAATCTCAAAATTATCGCTAGGGACTGTCCAATTTGGACTAGACTATGGCATAGCTAATACAAGCGGAAAACCATCACAAAAAGATGTGACTGAAATTATCAATTATGTTACAAATAATGGGATCAATTGCTTTGACACTGCTCAAGGATATGGTGATGCAGAAAAAGTTTTAGGGAATTCTTTGCCGAATAACAAAAACTTATTTATAGTATCAAAAGTTGAGTCAAGTTTATTTCGAACTAATATACAAGCAAATATTTCAACATCATTAAAAAATTTAAATATAGATTCACTCTATGCCCTACTTCTTCATGATAGTAAAATTTTACATGACTGGAAAGAAAATGACTCTCTAATTGTAGATAATCTCATAAAAAATTCTAAAATAAAGCACTTTGGTATTTCAATTTATACATCAGAAGATTTTAATTTAGCAATTGAAAATGATAAAATAAATTTCATTCAAATACCATTTAATATCTTTGATCAAAGGGCCATAAAAGAAGATTGGTTTCATAGAGCTAAGGAAAAAAACAAACTGATATCTATCAGAAGTATTTATCTGCAAGGTTTATTACTGATGGAGAAAGATAAAATACCTCCCCAACTACAATCCGTAAAAAAACATCTTGATACTTTAAATGCATTTGCTAAAGAGTTACATATAACAAAAAATGAACTAGCACTAAGTTTTGTTGATACTGTTGCTCAAAATTCACTCATACTCTTTGGATGTGATAATATAAATCAAGCCAAGGAAAATATTCAAAATTATAAAAATATTAAGAAATTAGATCATGACATGATTACTAAAATTATTGCTAATTTTGAAAATATAGAAGAAGAGATATATAATCCAATAAGGTGGTCAAAATGGCAAAACAAATAGTAGCACTGCTACAAGCAAGAACAGATTCAACAAGATTACCTGGTAAAGTATTGAAAAAACTTTTGGATACTCCTATGATAATCCATGAACTTCATAGAATATCTAAATCAAAATATATAACAGAGCTTATACTTGCCACTAGTGATGAAGCAAGTGATGATGATTTATCTCAGGTAATAATTCATCATGGTTTTAATATTTACAGAGGTAGTAAAAATAATGTATTAAAGAGATTCATTGATGCCTTAAAGAAATTAAATTTAAATGATGATGATATTGTCGTAAGACTCACTGGTGATTGTCCAGTTCATGACTCAAAGATCATAGATGAAACTATATCTGCATTTTTAGAGACAGATTGTGACTATTTAACAAATTCTGTAAAACCAATTTATCCAGATGGATTAGATGTAGAAGTTTTTACATATGCTTCACTAAAAATGGCAAATAAATTAACAAAAAAGCCGTCTCAAGTTGAACATGCAACGCCATTTATTAGAGATAGTGGACTATTTAAAACAGTAAATTTACTCAAGAAAGAAGTTTATCCACAATGGAGGTTAACAGTTGATGAACCAGAAGATTTCATAGTGATAGAAAAAATATATAATCATTTTGGTAATAATAATTTTAGTTTGACTGATATTATCTCATATCTTGAGAAAAATCCAGATATTATTAATATAAATAGTCATATTAACCGTAATGAAGGTTATTTAAAATCAGTAGAAGAAGATTTACGTCAAAAGGACACTTAATGGGAAAATCACAAGATTTATACAAAAAAGCAAAAAAGCTAATTCCTGGAGGAACTCAACTATTATCTAAAAGGCCTGAGATGTTCTTACCTGATTTATGGCCTGCGTACTATTCTAAGGCTAAAGGATGTCAAGTATGGGATTTAGATGGCAATAAATACACAGATATGAGCTACATGGGTATTGGAAGTTGTATTCTTGGGTACGCAAATGAAATTGTAAATGATTCCGTAAAAAATGCTGTAGACAATGGAAATATGACTACACTCAATGCACCTGAAGAGGTTGAATTAGCTGAGCTTTTGTGTAAAATTCATCCTTGGGCAGATGAGGTACGCTATACAAGGACAGGTGGTGAGTCCATGGCAGTTGCTGTTCGCATTGCTCGTGCAAAAACTCAAAAAGATATTGTTTTATTTTGTGGATACCACGGTTGGCACGATTGGTATCTTGCTGCAAATCTTGCTGATACTGAAGCATTGGATGGGCATCTGCTGCCTGGACTATCCCCTCGTGGTGTTCCACGTGGATTAAAAGGAACATCTTTCCCTTTTAAATATAATGATATTGAAAGCTTTACAAAACTTTATAATGAGCACAAAGGGAATATAGCGGCGATAGTTATGGAACCGTTAAGAAATACATATCCGGAACAAGATTTCATAAATATAATTCATGAAAAGACTCAATGCGATAATATTGTTTTAGTTGTTGATGAGATAACTGCCGGATGGCGATTAAATCACGGAGGAGCGCATCTTATACTAGGTATAAAACCGGATATAGCAGTATTTGGTAAAGCAATAAGCAATGGTTACCCTATGGGTGCTATTATCGGGAAAAAAGATGTTATGGACGCTGCGCAAGATACATTTATAAGCAGTACTTACTGGACAGACAGGATTGGTTTAGTTTCTTCTATCGCCACTATTAACACTTTAAAAAAAGATAATGTCTCTCAACATTTAAAACAGATAGGGAAGACTATACAGGATGGTTGGACCGATATTGCCCTATCTCATGATATAGAAATAGAGGTAGGAGGTATTTATCCACTTGGACACTTTAGCTTTAAACATAAAGAGGCATTAAAATTAAAAACACTCTTTACAAAACTTATGATGGAAAAAGGTTTTTTAGCTACTACTGCTTTTTATGCATCTTATGCACAAAAAGACAAAGACATTAACGCATATCTACACGCAGTTGATGAAGTATTTTCTTTATTATCTAAATATATCAAAGAAAATACAATTAAAGAACATTTAAATACTCCTGTATGCCATAGTGGATTTTCAAGATTAACATAGTAGGTATGAATATTGCTGTCAATTAAGATACTTACTTTTAAAAAGGTTTTCATTAATGAACTCAATACAAGATCAAGCTATTCGCTTATTTGAAAGCAATCTAAGATATCTTCAAGAAAATCACCAGGAACTTTATTTAAAAATAAAAATCTTTAATCAAGCGATTAATGACAATTCTTATAAAGAACGATATGCTCTTGAATTCAAAGATAATTATTTTGATATATTTGAACTCTCATCAAATAGGTACCTTTACAATACAAATATCTTTGAACATGCCAAAAATCTTGCAAATAATGTTAACTTTAAAAAATCCGATCATGTCATAGAAGGTTATTATAACACAAGGGAGCTTTCTGAAAAAGATATAGAAATATTTGATACTTCCAAAAATCTGAGAAGTTCTCTTTGGGCTACTGCAAAAATCATTCAGTACAACAAAAACATTACTTCCAAAAATGATGAGATGGAAAAAATTTTTAAATTTGTATTTTGTGGTGTAGGCTTGGGAGTACACATCACAGAAATTCAAAATAAAATAAACGCTAAAATGCTATTTATTAAGGAAAACAACCTTGAAATTTTTCGTTTATCACTATTTGTAACTGATTACACAAGTCTTGCTTCTACGGCTCGCTTATTTTTTTCCATCATGGAAGATAGTCACGAGATGAGTTCATTTACTCAATTTTTTATGCAAATTTATATGTACAATCATTATATAAAATACTCCGTTTTATTTGAAGAAAACATCCAGGACATCAAGGATATCCAATCTAACATAGTGAAATCTATGCATCATATTCGTCCATATGTCAAAAGTTTACGGGAATTTCTAAAAGCACCTGAATACCTTGTAGAAAAACACCCTTTTATTAATTTCGACATATCAAGTCACTATGATAATCCATTCAAACACAAGCCTGTCCTGCTTATTGCTTCTGGTCCATCTCTAGATAGAAATGCCTTATGGCTGCAAAAAAATAAAGATAAATTTTTTATCATTTCTGTTCTCTCTTCCATTAAGACTTTACATAAATTAGGAGTAGCACCAAATATGGTTGCCCATATGGATTCAGAACCAGATGATGTGACATTTTTTTACGGTATTGATGTAAAAACTTTTTTTAAAAATACTATCTTTTTATTGTCTTCTGTTGTAGCTAGAAGTGTTGTTGACAAAATCCCTGTCAATCAACTCTATTTTTTTGAAACTGCATCACACTATAAACTTAATTCAAGAATCCCTACTTGTCCAAGTATCGGAGAAGCAACATACTTTCTAACTCTTATATTTGGTAATCAACAACTCTATCTTTTAGGTTTAGATTTAGCACTAGATGCTCAAACGAAGAGTAACCATACAGTTGGACATAAAGAAGCACGTACAGTAGAAGAAACAACAAAAGAAAATGAACAGTTTACTTCTCTACACGGAACTCTATTATATACAAAAGGAAATTTTTTAGATGAAGTACCTACCACACCATTATATGAAATGTCTATTGAAGCTTTAAAAATAATATCTAATCAATACTTATATGATAAATGCAAAGTATACAATCTTAGTAATGGTGCTTATCTTCAAGGAACCATTCCCCTTTATGCCAGTAATATAGAAACAAAAAAATACGAAACGATTGTAGCAAAGATTGAATTCCAAATGATGCAAGAATTTCTAAATAATATTTCCAATATTTCATTTAATAAAAAAGAACTCAACAACTTTACCGCACAAATTAAAGAAGCTAAACGACTTATAAAAGTTATCAAAAAATATCAAGATTCTATTTTGAACACAACAGAAGAACAGTTCATTTTCAGATTTCATGAGCTTTACAAAGAACTAGTTAATACAAATGAGAATGGAGTATATGATATCAATAATATCCTATTTTTATATTTACAGAGTATATCAAGCTATATATTTGATATATTTAACACAAAAAATTTAAAGAATAAAAAAATACATCAAAGAGAAATACAACAAATCTTTACACAGCAACTGCTTAAAATTTTGAATCTATATATATCAGTAATGAAAGTTTATGAAGAGTGGTCTGAAAAATAAAGCACCACTCCAAAAAAAGAGTGGTACAAAATAAAACAGCAACTGAATGCTGCTTTAACGATTATTACTATTGTAATAATCTCATAACATTTTCTAAAGAAACGTGAAAGAGCTACGCTCTTAACGCATCTACTGAAGTAGACGCATCACGTTTTGTTGAACAGCGTTTGCTTGACTCATAGCATATGAACCAGACTGTGCAAGAATGTTTAGTTTTGCAAAGTTTGCAGACTCTGCAGCAAAGTCAACATCACGGATTTGAGATTCTGCAGCAGTTACATTTACTTGAGTAACAGAAATGTTACGTATAGTAGACTCTAACTGATTTTGAACAGAACCAAGGTCTGAACGAGTTCCATCAAGTTGTTTTAGAGCTGAATCTGTGATTAAGATACCTACTTCAGCAGAATTACGACTTGTAACATCTATGCTTTCCAAAGAAGCGCCTTGCGCAATAACATTTTTTGTTCCAGATGTAAAACCAAATGAATCAGGATCATTCCCACCCACTTTTACTGCACTATCACTATAGATTTCTACTGAACCCATTTTAGACTGATTTGTTACACCTTTTGTAAGACCATAAGTTGAATTAGCTGTAGTTCCTGCTATGTTAAGGTCATCACCATTGTTGACACTTAATTCCATTTTACCATCTTTAGCAATATATGACTGACTCATACCATCAATGTCTTTAATCGCTGACTGAAGATCTGAACGAGCAGAACCAGCAGTAGAACCATCACCATAAGTTCCAGCTAAATCAACACCATTGATAACTAATTGTCCGGCTTCAATAACTACTGCTGCAGTTGCTGTAGAATTGATTGTAGCTGTAATAGCACCAGAGCCATTTGTTTCATTATCAGCTGTTAATCCTGTATATGTTGTTGATGCTTCGTTTGTTCCATCAGTTGTTGTCACACCAGCACCATCAGCATTCGCTTCCGCAACTGTAATAGTTTGTGCACCTTGTAATACTGATTGTTCAATTGATAAAGTCCCTGAATCAGCTGTGTCAGTTGCAACAGCTCCAAAGTCACTACTTGCATTTATTAAAGTAGTTATTGCCGCTGCAATGGCAGTAGCTGTATCTCCAGAAGATGCTGCATATGTAACAGAAAAACCATTAGCGTTTGTTACACTAACATCTCCACCACCTGTTGATGCAGTAAATGTAACAGTATCAACATCATTATCACGAGTAGCGATTGAAATATTACTACCATCATTTGATTCTAGTACTAGTTTATTTTCTGTATTTAAAGAAGCTGTAACACCTGTTTGATCTGAAATATCATTAATTGCACGAACCAATGCACCATTTGAATCATTAGCTACAACAGTTGTATCAGCGATAGCAACTCCATTAATTTTTAAGAAATTTGTCGAATCAATAGTACCAGCTGAAACTGCTGCTGCTGCAGTAAGACTATTGTGACCCTCAGCAACCAAATCAGTAGCATTTGTAATTGCCGCTGCTACGCTTGCTGCATCTGTAAGTTTCGTAGGTGAAAGTGAGTTGATTGTAGATGAAATATCAGTATCATTTATTTTCAACTCCCCAGCTTTTAAAGCCTGCCCAGATGCACCTTCAGCTAAGTTTGTAGAATCTAAAGCCGCTCTAGTTTCAGAACCTGTTGTACTTTTAATGTCACCAACACTGTCAGTCTGTACATTTCCTACCGAAAGGTTTACAGTTTCACCAGCATATGCACCAATGTGAAAAGATTTGTTTGAGAAAGTACCATCAAGAAGTTTTTGACCATTAAACTGAGTAGTGTTAGCAATGCTATTTGCTTCTTCTAGTAAACGATCAATATCTTTTTGGATTGCTCCACGAGAATCAGTATTTTGACCGTCAGAAGCAGCTTGAATAGCTTTTGTTCTAACAGAATTAATAATTTTTACATACTCATCAAGAGCACCATCTGCTGTTTGCGTAATAGCAACACCGTCGTTTGCATTGTTAATAGCCTGACCAAGACCTTGTGCCTGTGAACGTAAGCTATCTGCAATAGTCATACCAGAAGCATCATCTGCAGCAGTGTTAATACGAAGACCAGAACTCAATCTGTTTAAACTTTTGTCTAAACCTAAGTTTGTGTTCACAGAGTTTCTGTGTGCGTTCATTGCCGCAATGTTTGTGTTAATTCTAAAACCCATAATAAATCCTTTTCTATGGAAGAGCCTTTCGCTCTTTGTTTTTTGTTTTATCTTTAGGCTTCCTTGCCCGAGACTCAAACTAAATCGACAGCCAAAAAAATAACTTTAGAAAAAAAATGTAAAATTTATAAAATTTTTTATATTTGACATATAATAGTCAAAATAGCTATAATAGACAAAAAGGACATCTTATGCATAAAATATCTGCTTCAGAACTAAAACAAAACTCTATGAGACTCCAAGAAGCACTGCGTGATGATTTGCTTATAACCAAAAGAGACAAACCTTTTGTTGTTGTAATGGACTATGAAAAATACAAAAAGATACAAAACACGCAAGATGAATGGAGTTTTTGGAGTGACAATGAAATTGACAATTTTGGAAAGATTGCCATCGGTCTGAGTAAAAATAATTTTGATGATGAAGATGAGGACTACTCACAATGGTAGGAGATATCTACTACATAAACATGCCCTACTCTGACTTTACTAAAAGTAAAGGACGTCCCGTTTTGGTTTTTCAAAGCATATCAAAAGATGATTTTCTCATTTTGCCGCTTACAAGTAACCTCTCACGAGAAGGCATTAAAATAACAACTGAGGATATTGCAGACGGCTCGCTTAAAAAAGATTCTGTCATCATAGTTCCTAAATTAACAGCAGTAGACAGCTCCTTAATAAAAGGCTCAAAGTTTATAGCATCACTCAAAGAAAAGAGCTTCTTACATGTAAAGAAAACCCTTTGTGAAAAACTAGAATGTTAAAAATTGATAAATAATTTTATTTTAAGTAAAATAGTATTACTTTTTCAAGTAAAGGACTTTTTATGAAAACTATTACACTCAAGACAGAAGATACTTTTTTTGAACATGTGACGGAACTGGCAAAGAGTCTGCATCTTAGTAAAAGTGAGCTCATCCGAAAAGCTATTAGAGAGTATGAAAAACATATCAAAAAAGAAGCCTTACGTAAACAGATAGAACAAGCATCTTTTAATGTCAGGGTATCTAATAGTGAAGTGACACTCGATATGGATAATACAATTACAGACGGATTGGAACATGTTTAAACGGGGGAATATATATCTGGCAAAACTTTATCCTTCAAAAGGTCATAAAGTTTGTAAGACACGACCTGTTTTGGTACTCCAAACAAACTTACTTAATGATATTGGGCATACTACATGTATTATTTTACCGCTTACGACATCTTTGGTTGAAAACTCTTTTCCTTTACGTTTGAGGGTACAACTAAGAGACAAACTCTTAAAAACTTCAGAAATTTTATGTGACCAGATTAGGACCATTGACAACACTAGACTCCAATCAGAAGTCATAACTTCACTATCCCAACAGGAACTTTTAGAGATTGAACAAAGAGTGCAAATTATTTTAGATTTTGCATAAAATTCACAATTTAATCTTTTTTAGATACACTTCCAAAATCAAAAACCAAATCACTATACTATATATAGGAAAACTATTTGAACTTAATAATCGTCGAATCACCCGCAAAAGCAAAGACTATCAAGAACTTTTTAGGCAAGGACTATGATGTTATTGCCTCCAAAGGACACATTAGAGATCTGCCAAAATCGCGTTTTGGAATTACACTTGATGAAGAAACACATGAACTTGTTCCTAAGTATTCAGTTGCAAAAGAGAATGCTCCCACTGTTAAAGAGATAAAAGAAAAAGCCAAAAAAGCCGACACTATCTACATCGCGACCGATGAGGACCGCGAGGGTGAAGCTATAGGCTGGCACATCGCCCATGCTATCAAAAAAGACCCGCTTGAGTTGCCTCGTATTGTTTTTCATGAGATTACAAAAACGGCCATCAAACATGCTTTAGAGTCTGCGCGTAAAATAGATATGGACATGGTAAATGCCCAACAGGCACGTCGTCTGCTTGACCGTATAGTAGGGTATAAGCTCTCTCCGCTTTTAGCATCAAAGATTCAAAAAGGGCTTTCAGGCGGTCGTGTTCAATCTTCAACACTCAAACTTGTAGTTGACCGTGAACGTGAAATAAAAGCCTTTGTTCCTCAAGAATACTGGAGCATTGACACCGTTTTTAAAACAAATATTGATGCAAACTTAATAAAACACAAAGATAAAAAGCTCTCAAAACTCTCTATTGAGAACAAAGAGCAGGCAGAGACAATTACTCAAAGTGTAAAAAATGATAATTTTACAATTGCTAAAATCGAAACAAAACAGAGAAAATCATCAACACCGCCGCCGTTTATGACATCAACACTGCAGCAGACTGCATCAAGTAAGCTTGGATTTACACCGAAAAAGACGATGATGATAGCCCAAACTCTCTATGAAGGTGTAAAAACTCCTGATGGAACTTCAGGTGTCATTACCTATATGAGAACGGATTCACTGAACCTCGCACAAGAAGCCGTGGGCGCTGTCCGCGGCATCATAGAAAACCGTTACGGCAAAAAGTACCTGCCGAAAGAGCCGAAAATTTATACAAAAAAAGCTAAAGGTGCACAAGAAGCACACGAGGCTATTCGTCCTACCATGCTGCAGTTCACACCTGAAGTAGCACAAAGCTTTTTAAAAGCGGATGAGATTAAACTCTACCGTCTAATATATGAGCGTTTCATGGCCTGCCAAATGGAAGATGCGATTTTCGAGCAGCAAAGCATCATCTTTAAGGGCAATGAAAATGAATTCCGTGCAAGCGGGCGCAAGCTGATATTTGACGGTTTTTATGCGGTAACGGGTACAGAAGACAAAGATAAACTTTTACCTACACTCAAAGAGGGTGAAAAAGCCGAAATACAAAGCGTAAAACCTGAGCAGCACTTTACAGAGCCGCCGTCTCGTTATTCTGAAGCGAGTTTGATTAAAAAGCTTGAAGCTGAGGGTGTTGGGCGCCCTTCAACTTATGCGCCGACGATTGCCACACTTTCAAACCGTACTTATGTAACGATAGAAAAAAAACAGATCATACCTACTGAGATTGCTTTTACCGTTACAGAAATATTAGAGAAAAACTTTCCAAACATCGTTGACATTAATTTTACGGCTGAGATGGAAGAAGAACTTGATGAGATTGCAGAAGGTAAAGTAGACTGGCAAAAACTTCTGTTGGAGTTTTATGAAAAGTTTATGAAACAGATAGAAGAGGGTAAAGAAAACATCGTCTCTTTAAAGCTTGCAAAACCGCTTGGACGCACTTGTCCTAAATGTGGAGAGCATGAGTTACTGCTTAGAAGCGGACGTTTTGGAAACTTTATCGCATGTAGCGGTTTTCCTAAATGTAAATACACAGAACAGTGTGACGAAGAAGGCAATGCAGTTGAGAAAAAAGAGACAACTGCCGATGAAAAATGTGACAAATGCGGCGCAGATATGATAGTGAAAAATGGCCGTAACGGTGAATTTTTGGCATGTTCAAATTACCCAGAGTGTAAAAACACAAAGAGCATCAATGTCGAAGAAAAAGTAAGTGAAACACCGTGTCCTGACTGTGGCGGAAAAATCAGCCTGAAAAACTCTCGCAGAGGTCCTTTTTGGGGATGTGAAAATTACCCTGATTGTAAATTCATCTCGAAGTTTGAACCTACGACTATTAAATGTAAAGAAGAAGGATGCAGCGGAGTTTTAGCACCTCGAACGTACAGAAATAAAGAGGTTTATGAGTGTGTGAAGTGTAAGGCACGTACACCAAAAGAAGAGATAGATACAAAAAAATGAAGATAGGTATACTCTCAGATACCCATAAAAAGGTTAAAAAAGCCAAAGCGGCTCTTGATATGCTTTTACAAAACGGTGCTGAGTTTATTATACATGCCGGAGATATTGTTGAAAAAGAAATACTTGACCTGCTTAAAGAGTGCGAAAAAAAGTATATTGCCGTATATGGGAACAATGATGCCCATTTGGTTGAGTATCACAACAAATACCATTTAGTTCAAGAACCCTATTATTTTAAACTGGCAAATACAAAGTTTAAGCTTATGCACCTGCCATTTTATATGAGCAATGATGCCCAAGTCATTATTTTTGGACATACTCATAAGTTTGAAGTGGAGTTTATCAAGGGTGTTCTTTTTTTAAATCCCGGTGAAGTATGTGCAAGAAACAAGCCAACTTCTGAATGTGCTATGCTTGAAGTACTCGAAGATGAATTTATAGTAAACTACTATACACAAAACAAAAAAGAAGAAAGTTACAGTGTAAACAAAACTTTTTCATATAAAAGGCAAAAGCAGTGAGTGAAAAAATATTTTTATGTTCCATTTGTAACATAAACAGCGGTACATGTAAGGAAGACTGCAAGTTTTGTTCGCAGAGCGTACGCTACAAAGCAGATATAGAACGCTACAAACAAAAACCTATGGATATAATCTGTCAAGAAGCCGTGCAGGCAAGAGACAACGGTGCACTTGGATTTTGTCTCGTTACCGCCGACAAAGGTCTCACTGATAAAACATTGGCATTTGTCTGCAATGTTGCAAAAGAGGTGCAAAAAGTAGCGCCCCAGCTGCGTCTGATTGCATGTAATGGTACAGCAAGTGTTGAGCAGCTTCTTGTCTTAAAAGAAGCAGGCATCAAAGCCTACAATCATAACCTTGAAACCAGTGAAGCCTTTTATCCTCAGATTTGCACAACGCATCCTTGGAGTGAGCGATATGAAACCTGCCAAAACGTCAATGAAGCAGGTTTAGTGCTCATAAGCGGCGGAATTTTCGGGCTGGGCGAATCGCAAGAAGACAGAATCTCAATGCTAAGTTCTCTTAAATCACTTAATCCTACTTCTGTGCCTATTAACTTTTACCATCATAATGTAGCACTTGAACTCGAGCCAAATCCGTTAACGACAGATGAAGCGCTCGCACTTATAAGACTCACAAAAAAGACACTTTGTGATGCTGATAGAATTATGGTTGCAGGCGGTCGCGAGCTTATGTTTGGATCGCGTCAGGCGGAGATTTTTGAAAACGGTACAAACTCTATTGTTATAGGAAACTACTTGACAACAAAAGGTCGAGTAATGAGTCAGGATTTAGAGATGCTCAAAGCACTCGGTCTTGATGTAGCCAAACGCGTATAAATCATTTTACAAAAGGGGAATATTTTATGAGTGACAATACAGTATTAATCATTACAATATCACTCATTATTATATTTTCCCCTTTTATTGCCAGATTTTTACGCCTGCCTACTACGCCTATAGAGATTATACTAGGCTCTCTGCTGGGATATGTCGGTTTTTTACATGATGAGCATCTTTTTGATTTGGTGGCTGAATTTGGCTTTTTGTACCTTATGTTTATTGCCGGAACAGAAATCAACTTAAAAAATGTCCTCAAAACACCTAGCAGTATTATGAAAAAAGCTGTTGTATACCTTGTGCTGTTATATGCCTTTTCTATCGCCTTTTCTATGCAGTTTGATTTGGGAAAAATCTTTATGGTTTTATTACCGCTTATCTCTGTCGGACTGGTTGCATCTTTGTCAAAAGAGTATGGAAAAACTCCCTGGCTCACTCTTTCAATGACAGTCGGCGGGATAGGTGAAGTTGTGAGTATCGTGATTCTTACCATTACTTCTGCAGCCTTAAAATCCGGTTTTGGTTTAGGGCTTTTTCAAACGATTATGGCACTTTTGGCATTTTTACTCTTTATGTTCATCCTGTTTCGCTCAATGCAGCTTATATTTTGGTGGTTTCCTAAAGTTGCCATAGCGCTGATGCCGCACAATGACAACAAAGAGCAAGACATTCGTCTCTCAATGGGTATATTTTTTCTGCTCATAGGTGCCATGCTCTTTTTACATCTTGAACTTGCTTTTGGCGCATTTTTAGCAGGTATATTTATTCCGACTTTTTTTGAGCATAAACACCAGCTGCCTGAGAAACTTGCATCTTTTGGCTTTGGGTTTTTAATACCTATCTTTTTCATTCATATCGGAAGTTCTTTTAATCTTGATGCTCTTTTAATAAACGGGCTTATAAAAGAAGCGGTTATTATTACCGTAGTTATGATTTTGATGCGTCTTTTTGCTTCTTTGGTCTTTGTAAAAGAGCTGGGGTTTGTTGACACTATTTTATTCGGGCTTTCCCACTCTATGCCGTTGACACTTCTTATTGCGATGGCAACCCTTGCGTATACAGCCAACTCTATAGATAAGTTTCACTACTATGCCTTTATTTTGGCGGCTCTGTTTCAGGTGATAAGTGTTATGATTGTTATAAAATTAGTAAATATCTACAAATCTAGAAAGTCCTTAAATTCTCAAAAACTTTAGTTTTTGTAGCTTTAGGGGGTTGTAGGGACTTGAGTCCCTGCCACTATAATGGGCTTTGCTCATTATAGTGGGTCACATTAAAAAAGAGCAAAGGAGTATGTGATGAGTCGTTCTGTTTTACTGCAACTCTCTCGCGATTCCATACAAGAAGTACTTCAAGCACAAAACAGCATTGACAAAAAATCTCTTTTAGGCGAACACCCTTTGCTGCATCAAGTTGTAAAAACAACTACAAATCTTTACTTAAATGATGAACTTCGCGGTTCTTATGAAAGTGACAAAAATCTCTCTTTGGCTGATGCTGTAATAATCGGAGCAAAAAAAGCCGCCTTTGAAGACCCTGCTTTTGTGCCCCTCTCCACTTCAGAATATCTTCATTGCGAGATTGAACTCATCCTTGATACCCCAGAAGGTATTATAAGTGAAAAAGACCCTGCGATTTTATCCGAGACAAAGACCTAATCCTTACAGTTTTTACATCCGCCTTTTATATAACAGGCAATTTCATAGCCCTGGTTCAGTCCAAGCGCTATGCTTCCGCCGCTCTCTTGTGTTATATCTCCAGCTACAAAAAGACCTTTGATATTTGTCTCGTAATGCTCATCATATTTGGGTTTTCCATCCTCTTCTTCTATACCTGAGCTTGCTAAAAATGCACTTGGTGTTGTTCCGCCGATAGCATAAATCACTCTATCAAATGTTTCCGGTTCAATCTCAGTAAAAAGAACTTTCACTCTACCATTATCATCTTCAAGACCGTCAATATTTACACCTAAAATCGGTCGTACTTCATTATGAGCTATTGCATTGGCAATATTTCTTTGATTTAAAGGATTTGCACGGCGAAATGTTTCCCTTCTGTAGCAAATTGCGACTTCATTTCTGCCGACTAAATCCACAGCATATTCTACAGCACTGTCTCCACCGCCCACAATAAGGACCTTTTCACCATCCTGACATTCATCAAGGGTATAATTTACTTTTTTTCTGATACTTGGAGGGATTTTATAACTTGGCTTATTCGGTTTGCCCATACGTCCTATAGTAACAACAACTCTCTTTGCCATAATAGTGCTGCCAGCCATATGAATATTAAAATAATCATCCTCTTTTTCTATAGAAGTGACTTCAACCTGTATTTTTAACTCAATATTATGATTTTCTATCAGTTCATCAAAAAGGTCTAATGTTGACTCTTTTGTCCCGTCTACAAAAACTATACGACCGTTAAGTTCAACTTTTTGCCCTTTCCATTCAAGATCAACACGCTTATTGTCTTTATAATATTTACGTATCGTGGAATTATGATTCACATTTTTTTCCAAAACTACAATATCATCTATATCCTGCAGATAACTCTCAACTGCAGCAGCTAATCCCGCAGGTCCAGCACCTACAATAGCTAAATTATAAATTTTTTCCATAAGAACCACCTTTATATATTTACATGTAGTTTAGCACATTTATGCTAATTTATCAGGAAACTTTGTCATAAATTTTTGCAGTTTTGGAGCGATGACAACCTGGCAATAGCCTTGAGAAGAGTTAAGATTATAATAATTTTGATGATAATGCTCTGCCGGATAGACTTCAGGCAATGGACTTACTTCAGTCACTATTTTGTCCGAGAATTTCTGCTGATGTTTTGCTATGGAGTCTTCAATAACTTTCTTTTGTTCTTCATCGGCGTAATAAATTACAGAACGGTACTGCGTTCCTTTGTCTGCTCCCTGAGCATTGAGCGTTGTCGGATTATGAATTTCAAAAAATATATCTAAAATCTCACTCAGAGTGATAACATCAACATCATAAGTAATATCTACAATTTCGGCATGTCCTGTTGCTCCTGAGCAGACATTTTCATATGAAGGATTTGCTCTGGCACCACCGGCATATCCGCTCACAGCAGAAATTACGCCTTTGACATTTCTATATACCGCTTCTATACACCAAAAACACCCGCCGCCCAATACAATTCTCTCTTTTTTCATAACTTGTAATTCCTTATGCTCTCTTTTTTAGCTCATTATAGAGTTTTTGCATAAAAGGCTTTTGAACATATCCACTTAAATTTTCAAGCTCAGTTTTTTTACCGTTTTTAAAATCAAGATACATCGACGTAGAAGAGTCATATGGTACTTTGGCTGCTGTATCTAAAGACTTTTGCACCTCATCAAATATATCTATGTCCTGTGTTTCTTTTGCAAACTCTGCAATCTCCGTTAAAAGTTTTTTTGCCTCATCATAATGTTTTTCATATACAGCACCTATGCTTGTATTGTAGTAGGCTGTAAGTGTCGCAAAAGCTGCAATAAATATATACTTTTTATAAAGCGCCTCTTTGATATTTTGAGGTATTTTGTAGCGCAAAGATACTTTTTCAAACAGCTCTGCAACTGTCTGGGCAGCTTCACTTTGCGGACCAAACAGTGCGGCAAAAACTTTTCCCTTTTTACGAATAACTCCGGGAGACTCAATATGTGCAAGTATATAAATGCAGGCATCCAAAACTTTAGCGTCACAGAATTCTCGCAGCATATCACCATTGTTCACGCCGTTTGAAAAAGAGAGCAAAATTGAGTTTGCATCTATATGATTTTGCAATGCCTTGCATGCATCTGGTAAATCATAACTTTTCGTACAAAACATAACCACGTCAAAATAGCCCTCTGCTTCATCCAGGTTCTTTACATGTAAAGGCGTACTCCACTCTGTTTCATCTTCTATAATTCTGATACCTGTCTTTTTTATAGCTTTCAAGTGCGCCCCCCGTGCAAAACCCACTACATCCAAACCACTTTTTGTAAATGATGCCGCCAAATATCCGCCGACACCGCCTAAACCTACTATTGCAATTTTCATAGTACTTTCCTTTGAATTATTATATAATAGCATTGATAAAAAGGAGCCTTATGCCGCGAATTGACAGTGAAAAATTTTATCTGGCATCACTTAAAAAACATGGCGCAACTTCCCGTGGTCTTAATTGGTCATCAGATGTGCATCAGTCTATCCGCTTTGAAAAGATTGCAGCACTTTTAGGCGATGCGCTCAACGAGTCTGTCATAGGCGATGCAGGCTGCGGTTTTGGAGATTTTTATCATTATTTGCAGGCAAATAATTTACATGTAAAAAAATATCTAGGCATTGATTCTCTCAAAGAGATGTGTGAAATTGCCACACAAAAAACAGAGTGTGAAATTATACATGCAGATATAATAAAAGAAGCACTTCCTATGGCGGATTATTATATCTGCAGCGGTGCTTTAAATATTCTAACACCTTTTGAAACACAACTTTTTATACGCAGCTGTTATCAATCCTCTACACAAGGTTTTGTTTTTAATGCTTTGTACGGCGATAAAAAGAGCGACATATATAATTACATAAATATGGACACAATCCAATCGCTTGCAAAGAGCTTACATGTAAAGAGTGTCAGCTTTATAGAAGGATATATAGAACATGACATCACAGTAGGATTTTTCAAATAATGTGTGCAATTTTTGGTATCATCGGTGAATATAATGACAATCAGGCAAAAAGTGCCCTTTCGCTTTTGTCGCACCGCGGCCCGGATTACTGCGGTATAACCCAAAAGAAAAATCTTTTCTTTGCACATCAGCGCCTCTCAATTTTAGATACACACCACAGAAGTCATCAACCACTCAAACATAAAAATATTCTGCTTTCTTTTAACGGGGAAATATACAACTTTCAAGAGCTTAAATCTGAACTTTATTTTGACTTTCAAACACAAAGTGACAGTGAGGTCATCATTGCAGCATATCTCAAATGGGGTATTGACTTTGTAAAGCATCTCAGAGGAATGTTCGCCATTGCTTTAATGGATGGTGACACGCTCTACCTCTTTCGTGACAGACTCGGCAAAAAACCGCTTTTTTATCTTGAGGGTTCCTCTTTTGTATTTGCTTCTGAAATAAAAGCACTGAAGCCTTTTTTGTCTACATGTAAGCTGGATAATGACGCACTTCTATCCTATCTTTCTTTTTTAGCACCTACACCGCCGCATACTTTTTATGAGGGCATCAAAAAACTTGCCGCAGGAGAGTATCTGGCATACAAAGAGGGACAGGTTACATGTAAACGCTATTTTGATTTGCTTGATGCACCCTCTGTGCTTATCACTACAAAAGAAGAAGCCCTTAAAAAGATTGAAACCCTTTTAGAAGAGTCCATAGAACTGCGTCTGAGTGCGGATGTACCTGTGGCATCACTGCTCTCAGGCGGCATAGACAGTGCAACTATCAACTATTTTGCCAAGCTAAAAGCCATGCCTCTGCAAACCTATACACTCGGCTACAAAGAGTTTGCAAAGTATGATGAACGCGAAAATGCCAGACAGAGTGCCGAATTTTTAGGTTTGAGTAATACCCAGATAGAAATAGATGAAAATGATTTTATCCGTGCAAGTGATAAAGTGATGGACACGCTTGATGAACCGCTTAATGACCCTGCTGCCGTACCTTTGTATCTACTTTTTGAGCAGATAAAAAAAGACGGTTACAAAGTTGTCATGAGCGGAGAGGGTGCGGATGAACTTTTTTTAGGATACAGACAGTATTTTGAATATCTCGACATACAGGGTGCTGCAACTCTGGCACATAAAAACTGGCTCAAAAAATACTTTCGGGCAAATTTTTCGATGAACCGAGAGTGGGAATGGTATAAACGAATTTTTGATGACACCCTGCTTTTTCGCAGTTCCGGAGAGAAGTTTACAGATCTGCAGAAAAATCAGCTGATGCGGCGTAATGTCAAAGATAATGAAAGCCTGAAATATTTAAAAAGTTACAGGCAACGCTTTGAAGGTTCACAACATAAGGATGAAAGCATCTGGTACAGTTATATAGATTTAAATATATTTCAAGCAGAGCATTTTTTGACAAAACTTGACCGTGTCAGTATGGCGCACTCCATAGAATCACGCACTCCTTTTTTAGATCATAAACTTGCATCTGCTCTTTTTAGCATCGACCCAAAACTACGCTACGGAGATGGCATTACAAAATCACTTTTAAAAGAAGTTATGAGAAACAAACTTGATACAAAAATACTCACAAGAAAGAAAAAAGGTTTTTCAAATCCTTATATGGAGTACCTCATCAACTCTAAAAAAATCAACCTTATTCAAGAAGTCAATACACAAACAGGGATGTTTCACAAAAAGAAATTAGACGAATATATAAACACAGCATCAAGGGGAAGTTTTAAGCAGCATGTTTGGGGACTTTATGTACTATCATACTGGATAAAAAAGAATCTGCTTTAAGGCCATACTCAATGATTAGAAAAATAAAAAAATATGCCACAACCAACACACTCGTAGTCTTTGGCATCATTCTTGGGCTTGTATTTGGCATACTCTTCCCCGAACTTGCACTCAAACAAAAGATGATAGGTACAGCCTTTGTCTATTTTTTGAAAATGCTTGTTGTTCCTCTTGTATTTGCCAGTATTTTTGTTGCCATACTCGGGCTTGGGTCAATTGAGCATTTAAAAAGAATGGGGTTAAAAACCATTGGTTTGTATATCTTAACAACTGCTCTTGCCGTCGTTACAGCAATTATTGCGATGAATATTTTTCATATCGGCGAGCATGTCAGCAATGTGGGGCTTGAGTACACAAAAGCTGCAACATTGGCACCTTTTTCTTTTGAGAGTATGCTACTGAGTTTTATTCCTACAAATATTTTCAATGCCCTGAGCGAGGGGAAAATGATGCAGATTATTGTGTTTGCCATTCTTTTTGGTGTGGCATCACTCTATCTTATTCCCAAACAAAAAGAGGTGCTTGGCAGTTTTTTTACTGCCGTCAGTGAAGCGATGCTCAAAATGGCGGAGTGGGTTATTCTACTTACGCCTATCGGTGTTTTTTCTCTTATATCGTATGTTATTGCCGAGCAGGGTATTGATGTAGTATTTGGGCTTTACAAATATGTTCTACTCGTTGTCGGCGTTATACTCTTTCACGCTCTTATCACTCTGCCCGGTGTACTGAGATTTTTTACAAAAGTAAACCCGTACTCTTACCTTTCAGATGTTCGAGAGGCACCTATTATGGCTTTTTCCACCGCCTCTTCTGCAGCTACGCTTCCTGTAAGCATGCGCGTTGTTGAAGAGATAGGCGAAGTAGATAAAAAGACAGCCTCTTTTGTCCTTCCTTTAGGTGCAACAGTCTCTATGGACGGTACAGCAGCCTATTTGAGCATTGCCGTTTTATACATTGCCAATTTAGCCGGAGTAGCTTTAAGTCTGGGTGACCAACTTCTTTTGGGCATTACGGTTGTTGCTTTAAGCGTAGGTGTAGCCGCTCTGCCAAGTGCTTCACTTGTTATGATGGTGATTATATTAAACCAGTTGGGACTTCCTATTGAGTATATGGCTTTAATAGTAGCCGTTGACAGGATTCTTGACATGTGCAGAACTTCACTTAATGTCACCTCAGATTTGATTGTGACAAAAATTGTAGATGAATTTGAAAAACGACGATAAACATTATGAATATCTACTGCTCTTTGCTATGTTGCTTTGGGGCGGAGGATGGACTGCTTTAAAAATTCTTACACTTACAATGCCGATGGATGTCGTCATATTTTGGCGTTTTTTTCTTATGAGTCTCTCATTTTTACCAATTCTTTATTTTTTTAAAACACCTATAACGCTTACTCGAGGCTCACTTAAGTACATAGCCCTCAGTTCACTCTTAAACATTGCCTTTATGGTTTTTGCCTTTTTGGGTATAAAGTATGGTCTTGCAGGGGCCGGAAGTGTCATCATTACAACATTCAGTCCTATTATGACCTTTTTACTTGTTGCCATATTCTTTAAAAGCAGACTCTCAACAAGACAGTATCTTGGTCTTTTACTCGGACTAATCGGCGGTTATATTTTACTGCAGCTCAATAATTTCTCACTATTTTTAAACGGTTCAAATATTTACTTCCTACTCTGTGCTATTATCTGGGCAGGTGTTACTCTTCTCTCACAATACTCACAAAAGCATATTCATCCTGTGCATTACAGTTTTTTTATTTCAGTTATAGCCACTTTTTTTAGTTTTTTGTATGCCTATAATTCTGATCTTGGTGCTGTTTTTACTCAAGGTGCAAAATTTTGGATTGCCCTGATTTATCTCGCTGTTTTAGGCCAAACAGTTGCGACAACTATCTTCTTTATCGCCAGCGGAAAACTCGGCAGTCAAAAGACAAGCTCTTTTATGTTTTTAGTGCCGTTTTTTGCCCTGATTTGTGCCTGGCTGATTCTAGATGAACCCTTGCAGCCACATATAATTGTTGGTGGACTTATCAGCATGCTTGCGGTATACTTTATAAATAAAAAATAGACTTCTTGCAAAAGTCTAATCAAATTGACGATAAAAATAGCATGTTTAATCTATTTTTAACATCAATTAGGCTAATATTTCTTATAATTTGAACAAATAAAAGGTTGAAATATGAAAAAAGTACTTATTTTAGGCGCTGGTTTTGCCGGAGTTGATGCTGCATCATACTTAAGAAAAATGGATTATGATGTTACTCTGGTAAGCAACAGAGACTATTTTTATATCTATCCTACTTCTATATGGATACCGACACATGAGAATGAATTTAAAGATGTCTGCGTTGATTTAAAAGAGTTGCAGCGTGCTCATGGCTTTAAACTCATTATAGACGATGTTGCAGCAATTTCACAAGCAGAAAATTCTGTTACCCTTGCAGGTGGAGAGATCATAAATGATTATGATTACCTTATAATTGCGATGGGTGCTTCAAAAATGAAAGCACCAGGTATAGAAAACACCCTTTCAATCTGTGGGGCACCCGAACAATCTCTCAAAATTCGAGATGCGCTTGATGCGCTTGTAGAAAAAGGCAGCGGCAAAATCTGTATGGGATTTGGCGGCAATCCAAAAGATAGTTCTGCTGTACGTGGCGGGCCGGGATTTGAGCTGCTTTTTAATGTACATAATATGCTTAAAGATAAAGGTATCAGAGATAACTACGAACTTACTTTTTTTGCTCCAATGGCCGAACCAGGCAAGCGTATGGGACCACAGGCTCTTAAAATGATGGACACGATGTTTGGCAAACTAGGTATAAAACAGCATTTTGGCAAAAAAATAAAACAGTTTGAAAAAGACGGCATAGTCTTCGAAGATACAAGTAAACTCGAATCAGATTTCACCATGTTTATCCCGGCAGGTGATGGGCATGATGTGATTAAAAAGTCAGATTTGTCGACAAATGATGCCGGATTTATAAAAACAGATGATTATTCTTGTGTTTTAAATGACGACGGTTCCATGAGTAATATTTATGCTATTGGTGATGTTGCTGCACTTGAAGGATATGACTGGAGAGCAAAGCAGGGACATGTTGCCGAAGTTATGGCAAAAAACACAGCACATAATATTGAGCAGCGTGACAACGGAGGCAGTGATTTTAAAGGCTATCATGAGCACTTAAACATTCTATGTGTTATGGATACAGGTAATGGAGCAGCCTTTGTCTACAGAGATGAAAAACGTGCTTTTATGCTGCCTCTGCCTGTCATCGGGCATTGGCTTAAAAAAGGATGGGGTCTTTACTGTCGTAACTCTAAACTCGGTAAAATTCCTAGAATTCCTGGTATGTAAAAGAGAACCATTTCTATTCGCTCTCTTTTGCTTTGCGGCGTAATTTCATTTTTCTTTTTGCAAGTTCACGCATATCTTCTGTCGTATCACTCTCATCCATAATTTCAACACCCAAAATCGTCTCAACACAATCTTCAAGCGTTATAATTCCTTCAGTCTGGTCATAATTGTCAGTTACTAAAAACATATGATCTTTTTTTGATATCAGCAGGTCAAGCGCCTTGCTTACCGGTATATTTTCATTAATGGAAAACATCTCTTTTTTTATTGCAGAAAGAGGCACAGAATCATCTTCAAGGGCCTGTTTAAAAATTTTTTTTGTAAGCACTAAACCTGTTACATCTTCTAATGAGCCACGATAAATAGGTATACGGGAAAATTTAAAAATAGCCGGCTGTGATTTGATCACATCTTTTATTTTCATACTCTCATCCAACGCAAAAACAACACTTCTCGGCGTTAGAACCTCACTCGCTTTTATATTATCAAGATTTAAAATATTTTCAATAACATCAGATTCTTTTTCATCTATGATACCTTCATCTTCACTCATCAACATACTCTCTAGAAGTTCCTCTTTAGTTAGAGAATGTGCATCCGTTTTACCTTTAGATATTCTGTTTGTAACCGCTAAGGTGCTTAAAATGATTGGATACGTCAACCAAATGAAAGCTTGTATAAAATAAGCAGAAATAGGTGCAAGCTGTTTCCAGTAAATTGCACCTATTGTTTTTGGAATAATCTCCGATATAAATAAAATTGCAAATGTTAGCACTACAGATACATAAACAACAGCATCATTTCCAAATATTTTTGAAGCTTGTGCACCAACTGCAGCAGCTCCGAGTGTATTTGCTATTGTATTTAATATAAGTACGGCAGCTATTGATTTGTTGATATTTTCTTTGTGATGACGTATCAGTTTCCCAACAGAAGGCTTTTCTTTTTCAAGTACTGCAACGTAAGACATATTAATAGATAAGAGCACTGATTCTAAAACAGAGCACAAGAATGAAATTCCTACAGAAAGGACAAAAAAGAGTATTAATAATTCCAAGTTTTACAATTCCTTTAAAGTAATATATATTTTGCTAAAGCCAAAAAGCTAAAAAAGCCTACTATATCAGTTATAGTTGTTAAAATAACCGTACTTCCTATAGCCGGGTCTATACCTAAGGTTTTAAGCATTAACGGAATCATTGCTCCAAAAAAACCTGCCATCAAAAGGTTTATAATCATACTTAAGCCAATCACAACACCAAGCAGCGGTATATGAAACCACATCCAGGCTATTATAGCCATAACTACAGCAAAAAGTAGACCATTCATTAAAGAAATCACTACCTCTTTTTTTATAGTTCTAAACGCATCCGTATGCGATATTTCACCTAAAGCCAGTTGACGAACAACAACAGTCAAACTCTGCGTTCCTGCATTTCCGCCCATAGAAGCCACAATCGGCATCAGTACAGCAAGAGCAACCATTAAGTTAATCGTATCTTGAAATAAGCCAATTACAAGAGAAGCTGCTATCGCCGTTAAAAGGTTTATGCCCAGCCATGTTGCACGCTTTTTACTGGCTTTGAGTATATCTTCATCCTCTTCGGCTTCATCATCGACACCGGCAAGATTATACATCTGTTCTGTTGCATGTTCGTTAATGATATCATAAATATCATCAGATGTAATACGACCGACTAAAATTCCCTTCTCATTCACAACCGGCATGACGGATAAATCATACTCTTTAAAGTAGTTTACTACCTCTTTAATATCCTCAGTGTCAGTTGCAATTTTAGGCTCAAAAGAGTCTTCGCTCTGCTCTATATTTTCTTTTATAGTTTTTGAAAAATCAAATATTAATAAATCATCTAAACCGACAGTATATAAAAGTCTGTTGTTTTTATCTACAATAAATAGATTTTGAACATTTTCAAGCTCATTTTCTTTTCTAAGACGAGCAAATCTTTTAATAACATCCTGAACTATTTCATCTTCTCTAGCCGTAAAGACCTCAAGTTGCATATAAGCACCGGCTTGATCTTCATCATACTTTTTAAGTTTTGAAATCTCTTTTTTATCTTCGGCATCAAGTGTGTTAAAAACTTTTGAAGCGACATTTTCATCAACATCTTCAAGCTCTTGCATAAATTCGAGCTGATCATCTGATTCAAGTTCACTGACTGCGTGTGAAAGCTCATCAACGCTTAGGTTTTCAACAACATCATCAAAATATCTATCAGGCAATGCAAGTGCGACATCCCCGACAAGATCTTTTGGTACCAGCTTAATTGCCTTGCTGAAATCTTTGTCATTGAGACCTTTTAAAATTTTTGCAATCTCAGCCGGATGTATCTCACTCGCATTATGAGATTTTAAATATTTACTTAATTCTTTCATTTATTATCTTATTTGTATTTAAAAATCATACACAAAGCTTGTTTTTTGTACAAAATCATATTTTTGCACCCCAATTGCCGGCTTTGTATCTTGATTATATGTTAATTCAAAATTAATTGAAAGCTGCTTGTAAATTTTGACTTTTAATTCTGCAGAATTTGATAAAATATAGTCGCTGAATATATCTACTCTCGGTTGATAATAGCCTATATATGAAAATTTCACACTCTTGGTAAATTTATTTTTGTATGCAATATACATATTTAATCTTACATTATCCTCGCTTGGATCAATATTTGTTGTATAGTCAATATGTTCTGCAAAACCACCAAAACCCAAATATATATTTCCATAACTTTGCATTGCTGCATGATATCTTAAGCCAATACCTGCTAATAATCTTTTTTGAATTTTTGTAAATTTATCTGTTTGAGACTGTACAAAAGCTTCCCAGTTTAAATCTTTTTTATAAAATGTATGAATATAACGGATATGTGCATATGTTTTATTTGTATTTGTTTGTCCTGATGCTTTCGCATAACTGAATGCTATATCACCCCATATGATATATGTGTTATTATTATCATACTGTACTCTTGCGCCTGCACTGTATTCATCACTATCTGTATTTCCTCTTTTAGTTACAAAGGAGCCTTTAACACTCCCGCTCAAACCAGGTTGTGCACCTATATCAACCGGCGCAATAGTAATTACGGCCTGTGCACTCATTATACTCATTATGAATAAAATTAAAAACTTCATTTACAACCTTGTCTTTTATAAAAGTTTAATCATATATCCACCCGGAATATGATCTAATTTGTAGCTGTAATATCCATCCAGCTCTATAACTACTCTATAGTAGTCTTTATGTGTTCCCACCCGTATTTTCGTAAACAATGATTTTTCATTGATACTTTTTATAAAACTGCCTATATCTGTGTCACGTTTAAAATCACATACTATTCTATGTGGTTTAACAAGTAAAAAGTTTCTTAGTATTTTATCTTTTGTCAAAATTTTAAGCTTATTTTTCTTTGCATAAAATGATATAAACTTTAATGATGCAATTTTTTTATAATTCACTTTTTTTGCCTGTTTTATTACTTGCTTTTTCACTACAGTTTCGCCATTTGATTCATTGTAGTTTTGCGAAATAAAAATAGGCAAATGCCAATCTATGGTATTTTGAATCAATACTTTTTTATGTGCAATTGAACCGTCAAGATTCTTATACTCTACTGTTACACTTTCTATGGTTCTTGCGGTTGAGGGCAAAGTAGCAGTTGCTCTTTTTAGCATAGGTAAAGTATTTGCCTGATTTGATGTAAAAGGAATGTCTTGGGCAGTATCTATAGGAAAAAATGGGTTTTCTCTTGCTTGAAGCAGTAAAGAACACAGACAAATCAATAATAAAACTCTTATCATATAAATAAACCCTACTTTTTTACAAACATTATAGCAAATTATATGTGTCAAACCATAATAAATGATTATTGTGCAGAAATTTCTTTGAGTTCAAAATACTCACGTTGCAATTGGGCATTTTCTTTTTTCAAATGAACAACTTCCTCTTGAAGATAGTTTTCATAATCTTGCAGCCCAAAAAGGACTTGCAGGGAGTTTGTCCCATAAAGCAGTACGCCTAAATATATGCCTAAAGCTATTACTAAAGCAAATAAAAGAAAAAACTTTTTTAATGAGAGCCCCAAATATTTTTGGGTAATCGTTTGTGATGTATCAATCTCTTCAAAAAGTTCTTCTTTATTCATAAAAGACCTAGGTAAATAGTGCTGACCCTAAATACTCGCTGTATACAATTTCATTTTCAATCTCTAACAAGCGATTATATTTTGCAGTTCGCTCACCTCGGGCAGTTGAACCTGTTTTAATTTGACCACAGTTAAGTGCCACAGCAAAATCAGCTATAAAAGCATCTTCACTTTCACCTGAACGGTGGCTCATTACACATGTATAGCCGTTTCTTTGTGCAAGACGAACTGTAAGCATTGTTTCACTTACAGAACCGATCTGGTTTGGTTTGATTAAGATAGAATTGGCAATACCTCTTTCTATCCCTTCGTTTAAAATGCTTGCATTTGTAACAAATAAATCATCTCCGACAATCTGGATTTTATCACCCAATTTTTCTGTCATCAATTTGAATCCATCCCAGTCATCTTCACTTAGACCATCTTCAATAGATACAATAGGATACTTCGCGCATAAATTTTCATAATAAGCTACAAGTTCCTCGCTGCCCAGTGTACGTCCTTCAGATTCAAGTCTGTAACCACCATCTGTAACAATTTCGCTTGCTGCGACATCTAGTGCAATGCCGATCTGCTCACCCGGTACATATCCGGCTTTTTCTATCGCTTCCATAATAACTTGAATAGGCTCTTCATTTGATGAAAGATTCGGCGCAAAACCACCCTCATCACCTAAAGATGTACTGTGACCTTTTGCCGATAAAATCGATTTAAGATTATGATACACTTCAGATGCAGCGCGAAGAGACGTTGCAAAATCTTCAAAACCGACAGGCATAATCATATACTCTTGAAAATCCACGTTATTGTCTGCGTGACTTCCACCATTGATGATATTAAGCATCGGTGTCGACATAACCATCGCATTTGCTCCGCCTAAATAGCGGTACAAAGGAATACCAAGACTCTGTGCAGCTGCGCGTGCTACAGCCATAGAAACACCAAGCACTGCATTTGCACCGAGGTTACCATAGTTTTGCGTACCATCAAGCTCTTTCATTGTTGCATCAATCACAGCCTGATTAAAAGGACTCATACCTATAAGCACATCAGAAATTTGAGAATTTACATTTTCAACCGCCTGCAACACACCTTTGCCCATGTAGCGCTCACCGCCGTCACGAAGTTCTAATGCTTCACGCTTTCCTGTACTTGCACCTGAAGGCACAATAGCACCAGCAGTTGTTCCGTCACTCAATCTTACCGTCGCTTTTACCGTCGGATTTCCGCGAGAATCCATTACCTCGATTGCACTAATATCATCAATAAACATATATCTTACCTCATTAAAATTTTAAAATACCAAAGGCTTCTTATGCGTCAGCTTCTGCTATTTCAGAAGTATCCATCGTCATAAGCGAGCTCATGCCCATAGCCTGTTTAATCTTCTCTTCAATCTCAGATGCGAGTTCCGGCTCATCTTTAAACTTTGCCTTCACATTTTCGCGGCCTTGACCGAGTTTAGTCTCTCCGTAAGAAAACCAGGCTCCGCTTTTATCTACAATGTCTAGTTTCACACCGTAATCAACAAGCTCACCCTCTTTAGAGATTCCTTCTCCGAACATTATATCAAATTCTGCCTGACGAAAAGGAGGGGCTACTTTATTTTTTATAACTTTTGCTTTTACTCTGTTACCGATTTGGCTCTCACCCTGCTTGAGTGAAGCGATACGACGAACATCTATACGTACTGAAGCATAAAATTTCAGAGCATTTCCACCTGTTGTCGTTTCTGGCGAGCCGTATCCCATCATCCCTATTTTCATACGAATCTGGTTAATAAATATAACCGTACAGTTCATTTTACTCAAAACACCTGTAAGTTTTCTCAGTGCTTTAGACATTAAACGTGCCTGCACACCGACCTGCTGGTCATTCATTTCACCCTCAAGCTCAACTTTTGGCGTTAAAGCTGCAACCGAATCTATTACAATCAGATCAATTGCACCGCTTCTTGCTATTGTTTCTACAATGTCAAGTGCCTGCTCGCCGTAATCAGGCTGAGAAACTAAAAGATTGTCAATATCTACACCGAGGTTTTTTGCATAGACAACATCAAGAGCATGTTCTGCATCTATAAAAGCACATACTCCGCCGTTTTTTTGACACTCAGCTGTTATCTGTAAAGCAAGTGTCGTTTTACCCGAACTCTCAGGTCCATATATTTCTACCACGCGTCCTTGAGGTACACCGCCTATTCCTAATGCCAAATCAAGTCCCAATGAACCTGTACTAATTGACTGAATTGGCACAATATCTTTATCACCAAGGCGCATCAGGGCACCTTTTCCGAAGGCTTTATCTATCTGCTTCATCGCCAAGTCTAATGATTTTTGTTTGTTTGCATCCATTTTGGACTCACTTATTATGAAATTTAGACTTATTCTATGTAAAATTTATAAAGCTGCTTAAAATTATGACAAAATGACATATTTTTAAGTAAATTCTTTTTACATGTAAATATGACGAATTTTAGCCAAAGAAAATAAAAAAAAGGAAATAAAAAATTATTTACTCTTCGCCTAAAGTTTTTTTTGCTATTTCTATGGCATCTTCATCGCCGTGAACGATAACTAAAATCTTATTGTCTTGTATCATATCGCCATACTCTTTTGCTAAAGATTTTTCAATTCCCAAATCAATAAGCCATGCCGTCATTGCACCTGTTGCACCAAACATCACAGCAGCGCCTGCCATGCCTGCTATGGCTGTCAATATTCGTCCAGTTGCTACAATCGGTCCGACTCCCGGAGTCCAAAAAAGAATTCCACCGCTGAGTAGTCCCCAGAGTCCACCCCAAAAAGCGCCCTGTTCACCCCAAAATATCATATTTTCACTGTTTTTATTATATTCAAATTCATTTTTTTCTTCCTGCTCGCCTTTTGCAATTACAGAAATATATTTTTTCAGTACGCCGTTTTCCAACAATTTATTCACAACTTCAGCAGCCTCATCATATGTATCATATACTTTTACCAATACTTTTTTACTCATAACTATTTCCTTATATTGAAAATAATGTTAATTTATTATACTCCTATTATTATTAATTTAATCAAAAAGTTCCTTTTATCTATTTTTTGATAAAATAAACCTATGAAAAAAACTCTTATAGCACACTCACCTGACGCCGACGATATTTTTATGTACTATGCCATCAAATTTGGATGGGTAGATATGAAAGATACGCACTTTGACAACATTGCAAAAGATATACAAACACTCAATGAAGATGCACTTAATGGTGTATACGACATTGTAGCCATCAGTTTTGCTCTGTATCCACATATAAAAGAAGAATATGCACCACTAAGAACTGCTGTAAGTTTTGGTGAGGGTTATGGTCCTAAGGTAATTAAGAGAAAAGGTCAAAAACTCAAACGTAATTTCAAAGTGGCTTTAAGCGGGGAGCATACAACAAATGCAATGCTTTTTCGCATAGCTTACCCTGACGCACGAATAACTTACATGAATTTCTTAGAAATTGAAGATGCCGTCAAAGAGGGAAAAGTTGATGCAGGTGTACTCATACATGAGAGCATCCTTACTTTTGCGGATGAGCTTGAAGTCGAGCGTGAAATGTGGGATATTTGGCAGGAACTTGCAGGAAAAGAGTTACCTCTGCCTCTTGGCGGGATGGCAATTCGCCGTTCACTTCCGCTTAATCGTGCGATTGATTATGAAAATACCCTCACAAAAGCCGTGCAAGTTGCACGAGATCATAAAGAGAGACTCTCACAAATGCTTCTAGAACGCGATTTGGTTCGCATAGATGGAGCGACGCTTGAGAAATATCTTGAACTTTATGCAAATGATGATTCAATCACTTTAAGCCCTGTGCAATATGAAGCAATCAATAAACTCTTTGAAATTGGCTATGAGCATGGCTTTTATGACAGACCTGTCAATGTTCATGATTATCTCATTCCTACACAATACACAGAACTAAGAGAGTCGTAATGGAAGCAAAACTCATCGGTTTAGGCGTTCAGACATTTCAAATAGCACTTTATTTGGCACTGCCGGCACTGCTTACGGGAATGCTTGCAGGTCTTGCTATCAGTATATTTCAGGCAACAACGCAAATCAATGAGATGACCCTTTCTTTTATTCCAAAAATCATCGGTGTTGTTATAGTCATTGTTCTTACTATGCCGTGGATGCTCAATGAAATGACCGATTTTTCTATCGGCGTTTTTAATATGATTCCAACATTTGTCGAGTAATGCAGTTTAAAACTATTGATTTTTCAAAATATTCCTCTTTTAAAATCGGAGGCATTGTAGATGTTGCTCTTTTACAAAATAATTTTGAAAATATTAATGATTATTACCTTATAGGCTCATGCAACAATACTCTCATTGGCCCAAATCCCCCAAAACTTATGATGCTGGACAAACAATATGACTATATTAAAATAGAAAACGACCTGCTAAAAATCGGCGGCGCTACACCCTCTGGAAAAATCGCCTCTTTTTGTAAAAAACACAATATTACAAACTTTGAGTTTGTTTCTCATCTTCCGGGAAAACTCGGAGGGCTTGTCTATATGAATGCGGGACTCAAAGAGTTTGAAATTTTCAATCATCTTGAATATATTACAACGCCTAACGGGCTCAAGAGAAAAAAAGAAATTAACTTCGGATATAGATTTACAAATATTCATGAGCCCATACTTGAAGCAGCTTTTGAATTAGAATATGGATTCAGCCGAGAAAAAGTTGCAATGTTTAAAACTATGCGGGTAAACCAACCATCGACGCCAAGTGCAGGAAGCTGTTTTAAAAATCCTGAGGGAGATTATGCGGGAAGACTCATAGAAGCAGTCGGACTCAAGGGCAAAAAAGTCGGCAATATGGAATTTAGCACAGAACATGCAAATTTTTTAGTCAATCACGGCGGCGGTACGTTTGAAGATGCCGTTTATCTTATAAATGAGGCACAAAAAAGAGTTTTTGAAGAGTTTGGTATAAAACTTGAGTTAGAAATTATTATACTCGACACGCAGACAAAAACTCTTTTTTGATTAAAAACGCAGCATTAAACCTGCAAAGAAACCTGAAAAATCCATATCTGTTTTTACATCCAAATTATTTTCATCTATTTTAATTTTTTGTTTTCTGTAACCAATTTCAAGAGCGGGTTGCACAACTGGCGAAATATTAAATGTATAATCAACTTTTACGCGTGCATCATATATAGTTGATGAGCCTGTTGTCACATACTTTGCATCACCTTCTAGTCCAATATTTGTTGTTGGTATTTCTACTCTCACTCGTGCATATACAAGTGGAATTGGTGCTGTGTAAGTGTCTTCATACCCGGTAAATAAGCCATTTGGCTCTACTTTATAATCCAAATCCAATACTTTTATATCAAGTCCCAAATCAAGTGTTGTCCAAAAAGTATTGTCAACAAGATTATAGTATGGAATAATATCATACTCTTTAATGTCCAAAACACTCTTTGTGTTTGCAGGTGCGTTTAAACCATTCCATGAACCACTTGCCTTACCGGTTGCATGAATACTCGTATATTCCAGTCTGATGTTTGGAACTACGGGAATCGGATGTTTAATAAGCATCCAAACATAAGGAGATGTATCTTTTGTCTCATCAAAAGTATTTGTACCAGTTATTCCTAAACCTCTGTCATAGTTAGCTGTCCCCGATGGTGTCTGTCCCCATGCACCTGCACCGATTTCAACTTTTGTAATATCAGCACAGAGCGAGACACTCAAAAATGTGCTCATAGCAATAGTAGATAATATTTTTTTCATAGATACCCCTGTTTTATTAATTTTGTTAATTATATCAGAGATTTTTAGAGAGATTATTAAATTTTTTGATTAATTAGCGTTTGTATTTTGAAAAAATTCAAAATACAAACAGAAGGAGAAATAAAATGAGACGTGCTCACTTCATTTGTTTGCCACCAATGGCGGCAAGAGAAGAAGTTACTATTTTTTAGCAGCTTCTATTGCAGCGTCATACTGAGGTTCTTCAGTAATTTCTGGAACAATCTCTTTATACGTTACAACACCGTTCGCATCAATAACGAATATAGCTCTTGCAGTAACACCGGCAAGTGGAGAACCACCTAAAAGTACACCGTAAGCGTTTGCGAAATCTTTGTTTCTGAAATCTGAAGCAACAGTTAATTTGTCGATTCCTTCAGCTGAACAAAAACGTCCTGCAGCAAATGGAAGGTCCATAGAAACAACAACAGTTTTAACACCGTCAAGTTCTGAAGCTTTTGCATTGAAGTTACGAGTTTCAGTAGCACATACACCTGTATCTAAAGAAGGAACTACGATTATAAGTTGTTTCTCACCTTGAGCTCCACCAACTTTTACGTCACCTAAACCTTCTGAGTTAACAACGTTAACCTCAGGAGCTTTATCTCCAACATTTACTTCATTTCCTAATAACTCTACGTCTGTACCTTTGAATTTAGTTGTTGCCATATTCAATATCCTTTTTTTAAATTTAAGGGAACCTTTTTCATTTCCCTTTTTCGCTTCTGTGCTAAAGCACGACTTAGAAAAAAACTAAATTTTTTTCTGAACGCTCGGTTTCACCCCGAGGGCACTTACGCCTTCGGCAGGAAGCCCAAAATGCACTTGCATTTTTTTGAGTGATTTAAGCCGTAAACCTCTCTTTTGCGTTTTGATAAGTGAAGTATATTTTAATTCGGATAATATTTGTCTTATTTAGTGAACAAATCTTTTTGCTTAAGAATAAATTCAGCTAAATGATACTTTTTGGCGTAATATCCAACGCTTCTAAAGAACTGAACATTCCTTGTTTATACATATCTACGGCTACGCGTCCTATCATTGCCGCGTTGTCTGAGCAATACTGTAAATCACTCAAAAGTAACTTTGCATTATAAGGAGCCAACAACTCCTCAATCTGTTTACGCAAATAAAGGTTAGCGCTTGCACCGCCGACAATGGCAAAGTTTTTCGGCGGATGTGTTTGAAAATATTTTTTGAGTTTATGCACAAGATGTTTTGTTGCAATATGCTCAAATGAAGCCGCTATATCTTTATAATCTTTTTCTTGCGACTTTTCTACTGCCAATCTGACTGCATTTTTTAGCCCTGAGTAGCTAAAAGCAAGTTTTGGAGTGCGAAGCAGCGGAACGGTAAAGTCGTATCTTTTTCTGTCGCCCTCTTTTGCCAGTTCTTGTATGGCCGGACCGCCAGGATAACCAAGTCCCATCATCTTTGCTACTTTGTCAAAACTCTCTCCAAAACTATCATCCATACTTTTGGCGATTGTTTTAATATCAGTCAGGCTCTGTACTTCCATAACCTGTGTATGTCCACCAGATACCAGCAAAACAGTTAAAGGAAAAGTCGTCTCTTTTTCAATAAAAAGCGAATAAATATGCCCTATAAGGTGGTTCACACTAATAAGTGGGATATCAAGTGCGACACTCACAGCCTTTGCCAAAGTCACACCCTCTATAAGTGTCACAGCAAGTCCCGGACTCGAAGTCACTGCAACGGCCTTTAAATCTTGAAAATAAGGCTCGCATTGCTGCAGTATTTTTGGCAGAGCCTCTGCATGAAGTCTTGCTGCAAGTTCAGGGACAACACCACCGTAAACACTATGCTCAAGTTCTTGAGAGATTTTTTTATGAAAAACAAGCTTGTTTGTAGCTATCTCGGTAATGGAAATTGCACTGTCATCACAAGAGCTTTCTATACTTAAAATCATCTGTTTATTCCTACAAATTTTCGTACTTCTTTATCTATCAAAAATATATCGTTTACATGTAAAGGGAGGGCATCGCTAAAATTTTCATATGCATTGATGATGGTTTTGCTGATATCCATAAAGCCTATTTTTTTAGCGATAAACATCTCAATTGCTGCTTCATTGGCGGCATTTATGACAACGCCTCTTTGGGGATTTTTAAGTAAATCCTCTTTAATCTGCCAAATTGGGTAGCGTTCTTGATTTATCTCGCGAAATTCCAAACTCCCGACTTTGAGTAAATCAACATGCGGTAATATTGCTTCATCCATCTTTTCATCCAGCGCGTATGCTATTGGCAGCTGCATACTTGCGTTTGCCAAATGTGCCGTGGTTGAACCGTCTTTAAAGTCTATCATCGCGTGAATCAATGACTGTGTTTCAATAATGGCATCATATTCACCCTCGCCAAAGAGCCAGCGCGCTTCAAGCAGTTCAAACATTTTATTGACCATCGTTGCAGAATCTATCGTGATTTTTTGTCCCATCGACCAGTTTGGATGATTTTGTGTGTCTTCTAACGTGGCAGTTGCAAGTCTTTTTATATCCCAGTCACGAAATGCTCCGCCGCTTGCAGTAATTATCATTTTACTTACGGGTCTATTTTGAAGCAGATACCAAAGTCCGAAATGTTCACTGTCGATGGGCTGTATTTTTGAAGTATCTATAAAACTGCCGCAGGCAACAAGTGATTCTTTGTTTGCCAAAGCTACTTTTTTATCGCATTCTATTGCTTTAAGTGTCGGGCGCAGTCCTAAAAAACCTACAAATGCATTGACAACAAGTTTTGAGGTTGAATCCTCAATGACCTGTAAAATTGCTTCTTCACCGGAATATACATGAGAATGATTGACTTTATAAACATCCTCTTTATTTGCAACAACCACAACTTTTGGATTGTGTTCTTTTATTTGTTCATTGAGTAGTTTGATGTTTTTTCCACAGGCTAAAACCTCAACTTCAATGCCAAAACGTTTGGCAACAATTAAAGCATTGACTCCTATAGAGCCTGTAGAACCTAAAAGAACCAACTAGACTAACCCGCGAAGCAGTACAAGCATGACAATCGCACCAAAAAGATAACCGTCAATCCTGTCTAATATTCCACCGTGGCCGGGAAGTAAGTCTCCGCTGTCTTTCACACCTGCACTGCGCTTGAGCGAAGATTCAAATAAGTCGCCAAATATAGAACTCAGAGCAACCATAAAAGAAATAACAAGTGCAATCCAAAAGTCAACAACAAAAACTCCAAGATATGCCCCGACAAATGTTGCCAGTGCTACTCCGCCTATGACGCCCTCAAGTGTTTTATTGGGGCTTGTCTCGCAAAATTTGGTTTTTCCTATGCTTTTACCTACAAAATAAGCACCAATATCAGTCAATGCAACCACACCAAGCAGCCATACAAGTGATAAAACACCATACTCTTCATACATTGTCAGAATAAAGAGCAATCCTGCAGTCGGATAAATAAACGGTAAAAAATCAACCCATTTAAGGTTTTTGTCATAAGCCACGGCACCGGCATAGGCAACACCCGCCAAAACAAACAAGTCATCACCATAAGGATAAATCGCAGCTATAAGCCAAAGTGCTGCAGCATATGGTAAAAGATTATCTTTTTCTACACCAAAAAGTACCACAGCCTCTTTAAAGGCCAATAGATATACAGCCCCCAAAAATAGCCACATAACAAAAAAATTGTCTATCAGACCGACAACCGCCACAACCGCTAGCAAGACTATACCCGTGATAATTCTCTCTTTGGAATCTCTTAATATACTCATAAATATCCCTATAATTTTTCAGATGAAATATTATATCAAATCAGACTTTAATATCTAATAGGTGCAGCGGTTTGTCTGATTCTTCTTCACTCTCTTCTTCAACTATTTTATGATTTTTTTTCTTTGGAAGGTTTTGTGTCTCTTCGTCCGCTTCTTCTCTTTGGTGTTCACGATCAGGGTCAATTTTATGGCTTTCTTCTGTAGGACGAACTTCTTCTATCTCTTTTTCTTTTTCCTGTACAGCTGTCTGGGCGGCAACATTTTGCAAATCAAAGCGAGTATACTGGTTACCTTGCACAGGCGTTACGGCAGGTGTCATTTGGTTTACTAAAACTACATTGCCGATAGCTCCGACACTCATGACATCCTCCTCTATCTTTTTATCCATAAAAAGTGTTGTTTTTTGAGAGTTTACATGTAAACACTTTTTTATTCTCTTGTATCCACCTCTATTGTCTTGTATTTATTATACAATACATTTGCACCATTTTGTATGGTAACTTCTCGTCTTGGAGTATAATCGACCAAAAACCTGTCTTTTGAAGTTGTGCTAAACTCTACACAGAGTTTTGCTGCTGCCATTATGATGTTTTGCGGCAGGTTTTGTTTGTCTGTTGTGATAATAACATGCGCTGAAGGGCGGTCTTTCATATGCAGCCAAATATCTTTTGCTCTTGCATTTTTTAACAGTTCTACATTGCCTTTTTCATTTTTTCCCAGTTGTACTTTATAGCCTTCTACCCAAAATACCTCTATAGAGTCATTTTGCTTTATCTTTTTGTTTTGTACTCTTTTAGGAAAGAGCATCTCTATTTTTGCCACGTCTTTTGCCTCTTTGACAACATTTATAAAGAGTTCAAGGTGTTCTATTTTAGAGTGCAGAGACTTTTCTTCTATGTGCAGGTGCTTTGCTCTCTGCTTTGCTTTTTTACTTTTACTAAAAAACATTTCGCTTATCATAAAAGGTGTGGCATATGGCTTTGACAGTGTTACTTTCACTTTTGAGCCGTCATAATCATCCAGCTCGACTTCTGTTGCATAAGGCTTAATATTTTGTACGTTTGAGAGCACCAAATTACCTAAATGCTCACTCTTTTGTGCCTCTTGTTCCAGACTCTCTTTTGAATCCAGTTTTTCATAAAGTTTTTTAAGCTTTTTAAGCTTTTTAGATAAAAATGCAATCTTTTGTTTCTTAAGACTCTCGAGTTTACTGTTTTGTTCTTTTGCATACACCTCATACAAAAACTGCTCCACATCTTCAAGCGGGTACTCTTTTGCCACAAAAGGTGCAGGCGGAACATCCAACAGTTTTTGTCCTACACGCACCTCACGAAATGAAGAAAACAAATCAACATGACGCAGCGCTTCAAGGACAACATTGTCCTCATCCAAAATAATAACATTGGTATATTTTCCCGTAAATTCTATTTGCAGGTAGGTTGTTTCTTCTTTATAAGCAGAAGATAAAGAGGTCTTCATACGTATTATTTTGTCATTGTTTAACAGCTTTACATGTAACACATTAGCACGGTTAAAACGTTTGGCAAGAATGACATCAAAAGGGGCATTGTAGACTTTTGAACGGGGATACTCCTGACACCTGAAAATACTCGAATTTGAGCGTTGCATGTTAAAATAGAGTGCGTCGTTTTTGTCAAAGACTATTTTGATAATACTGTCGCTGACTCTGTGAACAGCCGATATTTTTGTAAAATTTTGTAAATAATTGATGATTTGTTTTAAATGTGAAAGTTTCATAAGAGTATTTTAGCTAAAATTTCAAAAAAACAGAGAGAAGACAAGTGCATACACCTAAGGGTTTTGGAAAAAACTATTTTACTTTAGCAGCCATACAAGCCTATATATCACTCAAAAAGATAGTAGCACTCAGCTCTTCAGTATGCACACTTGACGGCAAACCTCTCAAAATAAAGATAAACTCCCCTCCCGCAGCATAATCCACTTTTATTACAACACAAAAAAATAACCATACAATAAGGATTATAATGCAAAAAACAATACAGTTATCACTTCTCTTAGGTGCTCTTTTGAGCCAGTTACATGCGCAGGAAATCACGCTAACACCTCTTGAAATAACTTCCACAGCTATTAAAACCGATGAACTTAAGTCTACTGATGCCGTTGAAGTCTATACACAAAAAGATATAGAAGCGGCACATGTTCAAAATGTATATGAGTTTTTAAACCAGCAAACTTCTGTTATTACAATGCCATCTTACGGAAATCCATTTTCTCAAAAAATCGATATGCGAGGTTTTGGTATAGGAGACGGTTATGAAAATATTGTTATTAAAGTAAATGGCAGAAGACTGAACAATATTGACGGTGTGCCTCAACTTTTAGCAAGTATTTCACCCGATGCGATTGAAAAAATAGAAATCATTAAAGCAAGCGGTATTGTAGAAGCAGGCGATGGTGCCAATGCAGGTGTTATCAATATAATAACAAAAAAATCCAATAATGCTCAGGTAGGCTTTTATACAGGAAGCTACAACACTTTTGACGGAACTTTCAATATAGGGCATATTGATGATAAACTCTCTTATAATCTTAACGGAGAAGCTCAAAAGCATGGAGGGATCAGATATATTGACAGTAACGGCAATAAAGATGAAAATAAATTTTCAAATTTCGGCTTTGATGTTGCATACAAAGCGCTTGAAAACTTAGAGCTAAGAGCAAATGGGCTCACCTCTGATATAAACGTTTGGTATGCAAGCAGTCTGACACTTGATCAATATAATGAAGACCCGACACAAAAAAGCAATTCTTTTTATTCGGGTGTACATCAAAAAGCCAGCAGTGATGTTATCGGGGCGGGAATCACATATGATATCAATGATGCACTTTCATTAGACATAGATTACAATCATGAATACAAAACTTCAAACTACATCACATACAGCAGTGAATACAAATATAGTTACAACTCTGCAGACATGGCTTTAAAATATATAAAAGAAAACTTTGAAGTTATTGCGGGAGGATATTTGTTTGACGGGGATAGAAAAGGTGCTACGAATATAACTGGCAAAAAGAATCAAGCCGCATTTGTGAAAACAAATATTTACCTTGGTGCATCAACACTTAAAGCCGGTTACAGATATGAAAATGTTTCCTATAAATATGCCCCGACTGCAGGTATTACACTTAAACAGGATGATTCTCTGCACGGTATAGAACTTGGGTACAACTATATGTTAAACAAGGAACAGTCCCTCTTTTTAAATTATGCAAAAAGTTACCAGGCACCTAATATAGATAGATTCTTTAATTATGGTGGTACTTTTAACCAGTTTATCAAACCATCAAAATCAGACAGTTATACACTTGGCTACAATATTATTACAAAAACGAACAAACTCAAAATATCAGCATATTACATCAATATGCATAATGAAATCTATTACTATGCAGATCCAACTTTTTTAAACTCTAAAAACACAAACCTTGACAAGTCTCATAAGTATGGTTTTGATGTTTATGATAAATACCTTCTCTCCCAGGAAATTAGTATGGTCTTAAATTATAACTATGTAAAAGCAATCATAGATGATGAAATTGAAAATGGTAATAATTACTCAGGAAATGAACTTCCGGGCGTAAGTAATCATAATGTAAAAGCAACACTGAACTATTTGCCAAACAAATTTGCGACACTAGCATTGACTGAGGTGTATCGTTCAAACGCCTATGCTGCAAATGATTTTAATAATAACTTGACACAAAAGCAAGAAGCGTACACCTCAACAGACGTCTCGGCAACATATGCAAAAGATAATTGGGAAGTTTTCGCTAAAATAAATAATCTGTTTAACCAAAAGAACGGCTTATGGATTAGAGATAATGCTATATACCCTGTAAATTTCACAACAACAGCAATTATCGGCTTTAAACTCAAATATTAAAAGGTAAAATTATGAGTATAAAAACACTTCTCCTTATCTCACTTTTTATACTCAACCTTTGGGCAAATGAGAGGGTTGTCTCTTTGAGCCCTTCTATTACCGAAATTATTTACGGTCTGCATCATGGCAATGCACTTGTTGCCACGAGCAGCTATTCGCTCTACCCCAAAGAGGCACAAAAGCTGCCTGTTATCGGAGGGTATCAAACTCCTAATATAGAAAAAATCATAGCACTTTGCCCTACTCTGGTTGTAGGACAGACTTTTAACCAAAACACTTTGGAGCAACTTAAAAAGTTTCATATAAAAACAGTTATGCTTACGCTAAAAACTCTGCCTGACATACAAAACTCTATAAAAAAACTGGGTGAAATTCTGCATGCACTAAAAGAGGCAAAAAAGCTCAATACAAACATAACTAACGCCATAACAAATACACCAAAAGCCAAACATCCGCACAGTGTAATGATAGTTTACGGGCTCAAAGAAGATTTGCGAAACGGTATCTATATAGCGGGGCATGGCATCTTTTTTGATGACATTATCAAAGTCTGCGGCAATACAAACGCTTACACCTCACACACAACAAACCAACCTGTTTTAAATTATGAGAATGTTATTGCTTTAAATCCTCAGCAAATCATTATTTTGCATTCTCATGCTACCGAACCAAACGTAAACATAAAACAAGCTTTGCAAAACTGGTATGCCCTGCCCACCAAAGCCGCAAAAAACAAAAAGATTTCTATTATTGATGAAGATTATCTGCATATTCCTTCACAAAGAGTTGCTCTTACCATAAAACGGCTCTGTGGGGAAATGAATGATTAAGCTTCACAACCTTACATGTAAGTATGAAAACAACACTGTTTTTGAAAACATCTCTTTGGATATAAACACACATCTGAGTATTCTCGGTGCGAACGGTTCGGGTAAAAGTACACTGGCAAAAGCAATTTGCTCTCTTATAGATTATGAAGGAGAAATATTTCTTGAGCATAAAAACACAAAAGCACTTTCGCTCAACGAAAAAGCAAAACTCATTGCTTATATTCCCGCAAAACTGGAAATTTATGACCCTGATATATCTGTCAGTGAATTTGTGCTTTTAGGCAGGTTTGCCTACAAAAAGAGTTTTTTTGACTACTCTGAGGAAGACAAAAACATTACAAAAGAGATGCTGGAGTTTTTAAATATTATACATTTGAGTGAACATCTTGTAAGTCAGCTCAGTTCCGGAGAACAACAGCTCGTTCTCATTGCACAAGCACTCACGCAGCAAAGCAAAATCATCATTTTTGACGAACCTACAGCTAACCTGGATCCTCACAACTCAAAAATAATCGCCTCTCATATAAAAGAGCTCAAAGCCAGACACACCGTCATACTCATCACCCATGACCTGCACCTCGCTGCTTCGGTTAATACGCCTGTTCTTTTTATAAAAAACAAATCGGCCACCTATTATGAAAAAGATTTCTTTAATGATGCCTCGCTGGGGCAGCTTTACGGCGTTGCATTTGAATCTTTGGCGGTGAAGTATGATTAGAAAACTTATTTGGCTTCTGTTAGTAGGTGTATTTTTACTCTCAGCCTTTGTCGGTTCTGTTGATTTGAGTCCGAAAAACATCTTCCATGTAAACTCTTTAGATGCAAAAATTTTCTTTGATTTGCGTCTTCCTCGGGTACTTTTTACCTTCTTTGCAGGTGCTGTTTTGGCAATCAGCGGACTATTGTTTCAGACACTTTTTAGAAATGCTTTGATGACTCCTTATACGTTGGGAATATCAAGCGGAGCGGTTTTGGGTGCAGGTATTGCTATAAAACTCTCACTCGGCACGCTTCTTTTTGGTTTTGCCGCCATCTCTATTTTTGGTTTTTTGGGCGCTTTGTTCACTGTCTTTTTACTGCTCTATCTCGCCCAGTTCTTACGTCAAAGTCATGCGGAGTCTCTTTTACTTTTGGGTATTGCGCTTTCTCTTTTTTACAGTGCCGTTTTGATGGTCATTTTTTACCTCGGCAGTGCTATACAAAATGACATGCTCATACGTTTTACTATGGGTTCTCTCTCCGTCATCGGCTGGCAATATCCTCTTATAATCAGCATTGCAGCCATCATACTCTTTGTATTTATTTACATGTACAGGTTTGAATTGCAGCTTTTAAGTGTTTCCTCAGAGCAGGCACAGCTCAAAGGTGTAAATACAAAAAAAGTTACCCTGATTTTACTCATTGTTTCCTCTTTTGCCATCGGTATTCTTGTCAGTATCAGCGGTCCTATTGGTTTTGTCGGGCTTATTGTTCCGCACATTGTGCACAAACTCTACCCTGTGAATATCAGCAAAAGAATTATAAAAACAACTCTGTTTGGCGGCCTTTTTTTGGTACTGTGTGATACAATTTCACGAACGATGCAGACACAAAGTGAACTGCCTATCGGCATTATTACAGCCATTATTGGCGGGCCGTTTTTTATCTATCTTATCATGGGCACTTCTAAAAAACCCTAACCAATCTCAGAGGCTAAAGATGAAGTAAGATTGTGCAGAACTTTTTTTAAAGCATAGCCATAGCTACGCTGAAAAAAAATTGTGTGCAAGATTGCTCCATATTTAGCCTCCCTATGGGCATTATAACAAGTAAACTACTACTGCGTTCAAACCATTTGAGGCTACCTGTAGCCTCTGCGTAGTTTCACCTTATATTAGTTTACTTGTTATAATGCTGAGAATGATTAGGGTTTGTTAGAGGTGCCCTTTCAAAAGCACAAAGCAAAGGAGTCTAAATGGGTTACGAAACATGGGTGCAAGAACATGCGACAGCACATAAAAAAATCATAGATAAACTCCTGCAACAAGGTTATGACAAAGAGCAAATCATAGACTACTTTGATTTTGAAAACATGAAAGAAAAAGAGAGTGATTTTTGTCCGCTGTATGCCAAGAATAAAAAATGTCATGATATGGAAGAACTTAACTGCTATCTTTGTTCTTGTCCTAATTTTCGTTTTAATGACAAAGGCATTAAAAAAATAGACAACAAAACACAGTTTAGCTACTGTTCCATTGAATCAAAAGACGGCAGGCAAGGTATTTACGGTGAAAAAATTCATCAAGATTGTTCAGGCTGCACTGTGCCGCATCACAGAGCTTATGTCCAAAAACATTTTGATTTGGACTGGGCTAAAATCATGCAGGTCTGCAAAGTCTAATGGGTGTAAAAACGCCCATTACACTCCAAGAGGCAAATCTTCTTTTTCCGGCATATGATTTTACTCAAATTACACCGACAAAAAATGGCATCATAGATACAACCTACATCATAAACAACGCCACGTCTGCATATATTTTAAAAAAATATGAAAGAGATATAAGTAAAAAAATTCAAATCGACAAAACACTTTTAAATCTTTTATCTGCTCATAATCTTAATGTACCAAAATATCTGCAAGAAAATCAAGAGTGGTATTTGTATACAAAGCTTAGCGGTGAAATACCAAAAAATGTGCAGTTATATCACATTCACGCTCTTGCAAGATTTATGGCAAAGTTTCATAATATCAGCAAAAAAATCACATATACAGCGCCTTTTCTTGTATCATATGAGATAAATAAACTCCTTGCAAGTGTAAAAAAAAGTCACTATGCTTATTATAAAAAACTCTCTTGCCTACACAATTTAGACCAAAAACATGATGGCTTTATTCATGGAGATATTTTCACAGACAACACCCTTTTTGATAAAGAAAAAATAGCAGTATTTGATTTTATAGACGGCGGTCTGGGTGAGTTTAGTTTTGACACGGCCATAGCCTTGCTCTCATTTAATCCAAGCAATAAACGCTTACATGTAAATGCCTTTTTGCGTGCCTATAATCAAACTTCAAAAAAGAAAATATCGTATGATGAACTACAAAAGCAGCTCAAAATTGCAGCCAAATTTTATGCCCTGCTTCGTATAAGCCATGACAAAAAAACCAAGCGTGCCCAAGAGTTAGCAAATTTTTGGTAGAATCCGCTTATGAAACACGGCGCAAACATATATAAATATGCAGAACAACTCGGATGCAACAGTGATGAGATTATAGATTTTTCATCCAATATCAACCTCTACCGGCCGCAAACCGCTTTACATGTAAACAATGCTGCACTCACAAAGTATGCAGACAGCAGTTACAAAGAACTCAAAACAGTCATTGCAAAAAAATATGCACTGAAAAAATCGCAAATTGCCTTGTATAACGGTGCGACTGCCGCCATTTATGCTCTGCTTGACTCTTTAAAACAAAAAAAAGTCACCCTCTACGCTCCATTATACGGTGAATATGAAAAAGCGGCCCTGCAAAGTAAAAAAGATATTTACAAAATAAACCGTATTGAAAATATAGATAATGAAGTGAGTAAAAATTCTATCATAATTTTTGTAAATCCATCTACCCCGGAGGGAAGTTTTTATGAGCTTGAAGCGTTGTTTACGCAGTGGAAAAAGAAAAAATGTACCATTATTTTAGATGAAAGCTTTTTAGAATTTGAAAAGCATCCCTCCTTTCGTAATATGATAGAGAAGTATAAAAAGCTCTATATTATCCAGTCATTTTCCAAATTTTACAGTTGTGCAGGGCTGAGAATCGGTGCTGTTTTTTCCAACAAAAAAAATATCAAAAAGCTCAAAGCACCCTTATGGAATATATCTTCGCTTGATGTAGAGTTTTTACAAGAGCGTCTTGGCGATGAGGCCTTTGTAGAAAAAAGCCTAGAACTTCACACAATACAAAAACAAGAACTGCTCAATATTTTAAAAAACTCTGGGCTTTTTGAGCAGATTGTGCATAGTGATGCAAACTTCATCCTTGCGCAATCATCAAAAGCGCAAGAAATTTTTACGCATTTACTGGAGTATAAAATACTCGTAAGAACATGTCAAAGCTTTGATTACCTTGATGAGAATTGGCTTCGCTTTGCGCTCAAAGACACAGATTCACACAAACAGCTTCAAGAAGCATTTACAACTTTTTTAGGAGATTTACCATGAAAATAATACTTAGCCTGCTATTTATAGCCCTTAGCCTCTTTGGAAGAGCAGACCTTGATGAATATGCCCAAAAGATGGGTTTTGAACGTGACTACTATACGGCACTTGCAAAAGCAAAAAAACTGCACCGTCCGCTTATGCTCACCGTTACCAAGGCGGAATGTCCTTGGTGTGACCGCCTTGAAGATCGTACACTAACTGATACAACAGTGCATGCACGTTTAAAAAAAGAGGCGGTTGTTGTACTTGTGTATAAAAATTTTGACGAGGGTGAATATCCTGCTCAGATGTTTCCGGCACCCTTTAGTCCCCGTACATTTTTTATAGACCCTTTTACGCAAAAAACACTTCTCATCATCAATGGATATGTAGAAAAAGACAATTTCCTTAAAAAACTCGATGCACTAAAGAAATTGTGGACCAAATAAACAATGCACTCTCTTAGCATCTTTGGCACGAGCAGTGATGCCGGCAAGTCTACACTTAGCTTTGCGCTGACTTATCTTTTGCATCACAGAGGCTTACATGTAGCCCCTTTTAAAGCGCAAAATGTCTCAAATAATTCACTTGTCACAGATATAGACAAAGGTGAAATAGCCATACCTCAAGCTTTTGCTGCCGAGGCTATCGGACTGCAAACCACATCTCTTTTTAATCCCATACTTTTAAAATCAGGCGAAGCGAACAGAGCCCATATGATTATTAACGGTAAAAGCGTCGGCGACACAGATGTCTGGGCATACTACAAAGATATGAAGCGGCTCAAGCCTATTGTAAAAGAGGCTTTTGTAGGTTTGCAAAAAGAGTATGAATGCATTGTTGCCGAGGGTGCAGGAAGTCCGGTTGAACTCAACCTCATGGACAAAGACCTCTCAAATATTTATGTAGCTGAGGAGTTTAACACTAAAATAGTTTTAGTCGCAGATATTCAAAGAGGCGGTGTATTCGCATCCATTTACGGTGTATACAATCTATTGCCTAACAAACTGCGTAAAAACGTTATAGGTGTTATAGTCAATAAATTTCAAGGCGATATCTCTCTTTTTGATGAAGGTATCAAAATAATCGAAGAAGATTTCGGTATAAAAGTTTTGGGCGTTGTGCCCTTTAAGCCTTTTAACCTCGGTTTTGAAGATTCGGCTTCGCTTATGGGCTACACACAAGATACCTCCAAGGCTATCATAAAAGTCGGGGTTATAAAACTGCCTCACATTAGTAATTTTACCGATTTTGAACCGCTTGTCGTTGATGAAGAGATTGAGCTAAACTTCATTACATCGCCGAGCCAGGCAGCTGTTTGCGATTTACTTATAGTACCGGGAAGTAAACGGGTTGTTGATGATCTGCTTTGGCTGCGTAAGCGTGGTTTTGAGCCTATCTTGACAGATAAAAACAGACATATTATAGTAATCTGCGGCGGATACGAGATGATGTTTGAACGTATTATTGATGAGCAGATGATAGAATCACCAAACAAGTTAGTCAAGGGGTTTGGAAGATTTAAGGGTAATGTTCATTTTCAAAAAGAAAAAATCGTACAAAAGGGTTGCTACAACCAGCAGGGAATTATGGTTGCAGGGTATGAAATTCATAATGCTGTTGCAAAAAAACGCTCTAAAAAGAAAAAAAATCTTTATGGCACTTTTTTGCATGGTATCTTTGAAAACGATGCCTTTCGATACAAAGTTTTTCATACAATAAACAAAAACTACAAAGGCTATAACTTCAAACACTTTAAACAAAATGCCATTGCCGACTTTGCCAAGCACATCGACTTACATGTAGATGTCGACTTTATACAAAAGAGACTGAGTGAATAACCTGCTTATTGCCATTTTTGCCTATTTGATTGACAAAAAATTCGGTGAATTTTCATTTATCAAGCACCCTGTTATTATTATAGGTGAATTGATAAGTTTTTTTGAAAAGAAGTTTTACAAAAACAGTATAACGCGCGGATGTCTGCTTGTCGTGTTTGTTTTAAGTGTTATTAGTTTTTTCAGTATTTCACTCTATCTGTATCTTCAGTTTTTTAACTCATTTTTAAATATTCTTATCAGCTCTTTTATAGCATCTATGTTCATAGCCCATAAAATGCTTCGTGATTCTGTTGCAGACATCTTACATGTAAAGAATAAAAAAGAGGCCCTCTCAATGCTGGTATCACGTGACACACAACATATGAGCGAGAGCGATATTTATAAAGCTGCCATAGAGACTTATGCCGAAAATTTGAGTGACGGCGTTATTGCACCGTTGTTTTATTTGTTGCTTTTTAATCTTCCGGGTATTATTATCTATAAAGCCATCAATACCATGGATTCTATGGTCGGCTACAGAAATGAAAAATATGAAAATTTCGGCAAATGTGCTGCCAAACTTGATGACATTGCAAACTACATTCCCTCTCGGCTAACAGCACTGCTTATAACGGCACTGGCAAAACAAAAAAATATTTTTGCTTTTTACAAAGACGGGAAAAAACATGAAAGTCCAAATGCGGGGCACCCTATAACCGCTATGGCACTAGCTCTACATGTAAAGTTAGGCGGTGATACATCTTACTTTGGCAAAATAAAACATAAGCCTTATTTTGGCAAGGGCACAGATGAAATAACAAAAGAAGATGTGCAAAATGCGCTCAAACTACTTTAACGGTTAAATCAGATATTCTTCTGCCTTACCAATGTGATAGCCCTGTGCATAATCAATTCCGCAGCCTTTGATTAGTTCATATATCTCTTCATCTTCTACATATTCAGCAACCGTCTTGATACCGAGCGTTTTTGCCAAATTTACTATGGCTTTTGTAATTGTTCTGTTTCTCGGATTTGTTTTCAAGTCTTTTATAAAAAGTCCGTCTATTTTTATAAAGTCAAGCTGTATTTCCAAAAGTCTGCTAAAGTTTGAGTTTTCAATGCCAAAATCATCTACTGCAATTTTAAAACCCATTCCCCTGAGTTTATTGAGCTTTTTCGTAATTCTTTGAGAGCTTTTTGCCACGGTAATATTTTCTAAAATCTCAAAAGTAACACGATTCGGAGTTATATTGTACTGTTTGAGTTTTTCATTTAAAAATTTTATCAAATAACCCTCGAGCAAATCTCTTTCTGTAAGATTAATGGAGAACTGTACTGTTTTATCTTCAAAAAATGCAAAACTTTTATTTATCATCAGGCGTGTAATTGCAGTAGAGAGTCCAAGCTTCTCGGCAGACGCTATAAAGTAATAGGGAGCTATTATTTCATTGTTGTGAAATCCTCTTGCCAAGGCTTCGTACTTATAAATTTCACCTGTTTTGGTATTCATAATAGGCTGAAAATGTGGTACAATTTTTTCTTCAACTATTAACTCCCTTGTAAGTCTCAACCATTTAATGGCATCTTTTTCATCTACAAAAACAGCATGGTTTTCACTATATATTTCATAATGCCTGCTGCCGAGTTCTTTTGATTTATCAAGAGCGTACTCACAGTTTATCAGTGTTTCACTCACATCTGCTCTTACTTTGTCTACACCTATATTAAAAGTCACATTCAGCTCTGTATCGTCAACTTTAACATTTTTCATGTCAAAAAATGAAACTATCTGATCACAGTATTCATTGACTTTTTTGACTTCTGTACTTTTTACGAGTATGGCAAATCTGTCTGACTCTACTTTGTAAAGTTTTGCATCATTATGTATATGTTTTTCTAAAATTCTGGCTGTTCTAATGATAATATGCGTTGCAAAGTCTTTTCCGTATTCTTTGTTTAACACAGAAAAATGGGAAATATCCAAAAGCAGCATATAAGCATACTCTTGCGCCATCAAATCATCTCTGAGCATAATCTCATTAGGCAAATCGGTATAATACTCATGCAGGCATTTATGTTCTAACTCTTTTGTTTTTTCATGTACCATATTTTCTAAATTTTGCTGATACTCGGCTAGTTCTCTTTCTGTATCGATTCTGTGCACGACTTTTGAAAGTACCGACAAAAACTGATCCATTTCAAAAGGCTTTAATATATAGCCGTCAACATTGAGTTTAATACTTTCCAAAAAGAAACTTGTTTCTCTATGTGCCGAAACGATTAAAATAGGGAGATAAGGCTTTACTTCCCTTATCATCGCTGCAAGTTCCAAGCCGTTTATTTTTGGCATATTTATATCTGTAATAACTAAATCAAAATCATCGTCATTAAATTTGTTCCATCCGTCTTCCCCGTTATATGCTTCGATGATAACATCAAAAAACACGCTCATAAACTGGGTTAAAGCTTCTCTGGAAGTGTCATCATCTTCAACAAACAAAACTTTTAATGTTTTTGTACTGTTTATAATGCTTCTTAATGCAACTTTATCCATAAATAATCCATAAATAATCCCTAAATAATCTAAAAAGTCCTAAAGTTTATCACAAATATTACTTATATAAGATAAAATCATAGTAAAAAGAGGAAACATTATGTCAAAAATATCAAGAAGAAACTTTTTAAAAAGTGCAGTAGCTCTTAGTTCCATGCCTCTACTGGTAACTGCACAAGAAAATAAAAAAAAGACATTGAAGTTTATACATGTAACGGATTCACACATGGACCTCGGCGACAATGACAGTGCAGGGAACAAAAGTCATAGTCACACGCGGCTTTGTACGTCCACTTGATTTGGACATGTACCCGATGCGTTATGTTGAACTAGATGGAAACAGCGTTCATGAAAAGCTCATTTATACAGCGTAAATTTAGCATATTTAACTAACTTTGGCTAAAATATTTTATGCAAATAACAATAAACGACTACAACTTACAAAACCTAGAAACATTTACACAAATACTCAAAAAAGATGAGAGTACACTTATTAATGAAGCACTTGAACTCTTTTTTCAAGAACAACAGAAAAAACTGCTAGAGAAAAACATTGAAGATGAAAATGCACTCACCAATCTTGATTATGATGAATTTTGGAACGGTGTCGATATAGACTAAAGAATACACAATGAAAAAACTTAAAATTACTGCACTCCTGTTTACATTTATCTTACTTTTTTCCGGTTTTTGGTCGGGCAATTCAAATGCCGATAAAAAACAAGCACGTATCAAACAAAGCAAAAAGACACTGGCATTGTTATATAAACATGCACCTGAAGCAAAAAAGCTCCTTGCGAAATCCTACGGCTATGCTACTTTTAGCAGTGCCGGCGTAAATCTTATTTTTGTTTCCGCAGAAGGCGGTACAGGAATGGCACACAATAACAAAACAGGAAAAAATATCTATATGAATATGGCTTCCGCGGGAGTAGGTTTAGGACTCGGCGTAAAAGATTTCCGTATCGTATTTTTATTTGCAAATAAAAAAATTTTTGACAACTTTGTAAATAAAGGCTGGGAAGCAAACGCACAGGCAGATGCGGCGGCAAAAGCAAGTGAACACGGCGGAGCTGTCAATGCTTCTGTAACGGTAGCACCGGGCATGAGAATCTATAAATTGACAAAAAACGGTCTGGCTCTGCAGGCAACTATTCAGGGAACAAAATACTGGAAAGACAGCGATTTAAATTAAAAAGGAACTATACTCATGGTAAAAGAGATTATAAAATACCCGACAACACCAAGTTTGGAGTTTGGTGCAAATGTCAGGCACTTCAATCAAGAACTTTTTGATTTGATAAAAGATTTAAAAGATACAATAGAGGCAAACAATTTAGATGCACTCTCTGCTTTTCAAATAGGCTCGCCTTATGCCGTTATTGTTATAAAAAAAGATGACGGAGAATTTTTGGAATTAATCAATCCAAGGATTATTAAACGTGAGGGAACGATCACTCCTGTAGAATCAACAGCTTACTTTCCGGGTCTGAGTGCTAAAACAAAACGGTATGAAAAAATAAAACTGATGTATGAAGACAGAGATGCAAACCAGCAGTTTTTAGAAGCTGAGGGTGATTTAGCCGTCACCATACAAAGAAAACTTGACTATGTTTTCGGCTCAAATTTCAGGGTGAGACTTGATGACAATGAACGAAAACTTTTAGACTCAAAGCTTGAATTTGGAACAGATGCCATTACAGACAACGGCTGTCCTACCACATTTAAACGAGACAAATTACTGCATCTTATAAAATTTGTCTTTGTTGCATCACTTTTAGCACTGATTACAAAATTCTTTTTATCTGAAGAAAACCTCTCTATTTTAAAAAGCGCAGAAAATTATGCAATGCTGAGTATACTTATTCTGACTGTCATCTACTTTTTTTATGCAATACATGAAGGCAAACAGTATAAAAACTGTTCATCATGTCAAATAGGAAATATTATAGGGGTTACAGGTATAACTTTAGCTAAGTTATTGGTACTTTTTGGGGCAAATTACTTTTTACTTTGGTAAAATTACAAAAAAAGATTTTATTTATGCAAACATACAACATACTGACAAATGATTTAGATTCCCTGCCTGAGGGCAAAGCTGACTTTTTACTCGCAGCCAGTGTTACAAAGACTTGTGAAATAGAAGGCATAACACAAGCCGGAATTCCCGGCATGATTCCTCTTACCCCTACACTTGATGCGGAATTCATTACAAATGAAAAAGTGTTTTCACTCGGTGAACTTGCTGAAACACCCACAGGTGTACCGACACCCGCACTTATTACCCGTGCCGTACATAACCTAACACCTTTTAGCACTATAGAAATTTTAAATTTGGGACTCACAGCAGAGCCTCAAAACTGCACCGTGCACCACTTTGATATAAAACCCTCCCAAGCAATAAATGAGGGTGCAGATATTAATGCAAAAGAAGTTTTTGTAAAAGGCATGGAATTTGGAAAATCATATGAGCTTAAAGGGAACTATCTTATTCTTGGGGAGAGTACACCCGCAGGCACAACGACAGCAACAGCTTCAGCCTTGGCGCTCGGCTATGACTGTGCAGATGATTTTTCCTCAAGTTTCTTACATGTACCCAATAACATTAAAACACAAACGATAAACCAAGCACTAAGTTTAATCAATAAAGATATGACAAGTTTTGAAAAACTTGGCATAGTAAGCGACAATATGCTCATTTTTTGTGCCGGATTCTTACTTGAAGCCTCGAAACGATTCCAGATTGTTTTAGCCGGCGGAACACAGATGGCAGCGTGTTTGTTAATTGCTGACAAGCTCAGAGAAGATGTTTTAATGCGTGTAAAACATGACAACATTACATTGGCAACAACACAATGGGTCACACAAGATAAAAATTCAAATATTGCCCATATACTCGAGCAGTTAAGCTACAAACCTCATGCGATTTATGCAACATTTAACTTTAAAAATACAGCAATACCAATACTTAAAAAGTATGACGAAGGCGAAGCTAAAGAGGGTGTGGGTGCTGGATCCTGTCTGGCATATGCAAACAAAAACACCATCACAAATCAAACACTTTTAGAACAAATTGAGTATTTAATATACAGTATGTAACATTATAAAGACTTTTTTTAGTTATAATTATTTAAAATTTTAAATCTAGTAAGGTCTCTTTATGTTAGCATCAGTAAAATCAAAAGTAATTCTTTCCATTGTCTCTCTGAGTATCCTCGGACTCATTGGGATGTCTTATTATCTCTCTTCGACACTGCACAGTCTTTCAAATACTACGGCAAAAAAATCTTTAAAGATGCTCAGTGAATCAATCTTTCAAACTATGACAACAAGCATGATGATGGGTGATCCTGAAGTTGTTGAAACTGCCTTTAAAAGTGCAAAAGGTATTGATGGAATTGCTGACTTGAAAATTACTAAATCAAAGGCAGTTATAGAGGTATATGCTCCGAATGAAAAGTACACTACAGACCCTCTGCTAAGTGATGTCTTACAAAACAAAACGACAAAAATCATTGAAAGTGATGAAAACGGTAATCACATCATTCGTATGATTAAACCCATGATTGCGGAGCAGAGATGTCTGCAGTGCCACTATAATGCACAGGTTGGTTATGCACTTGGTGCAATGGACTTGACAATATCTCTTGATAAAAACGACGATGCAATCACTCAAACCAATACAACACTTATTATCTCTTTAATTATCGGCGGTATTGCTTTTAGTATTGTAGCTTTAATCTTTTTTGGCCGTGAAATTTTCACACCGCTGAATAATCTCAAAGAGAGAATTGCAGACCTTGTCAGCGGAGACAAAGACTTAACAAAACGACTTGCACATAAAAAAGGCAATGAGTTTGGAGAAACAGCCAATGAAGTCAACCATTTTATCCAAATGATTCAATCTACTGTCAATGAAGTGAAATCTTTGGGTGAACAAAACAATGAAATTGCTTCTGAAATTGAAATTTCCTCACATGTAATACGCAAAGGCGTACAGCAAGAGAGAGAAATCGTTTCACAAACAAGCCAAAAAAGTGAAGATATTCAAAATATTTTAGATGAAACCATACAAGCTGCAACGACAACACAAGAGACTATAATAGAAGCAGAAAAAGAACTGGCAAAAGCACATAATTCATTGGCGAACTTGAACAATGAAGTAGAAACTTTTGTAGAAAGTGAAAATGAACTCTCTAACGAACTTTTAGTCCTTAAAAATGATGCCGATCAGGTCAAAGATGTACTCAATGTTATCAAAGAGATAGCAGAACAGACAAATCTTCTCGCACTCAACGCTGCTATTGAAGCAGCACGTGCGGGTGAACACGGACGCGGGTTTGCCGTTGTTGCCGATGAAGTAAGAAAGCTTGCAGAACGTACACAAAAAAGTTTGGCAGAGATAGATATAAGCGTAAGCACCATTGTTCAGGCAATCAATGATGTCAGTGATAAAATGACAATAAATGCGCAAAATATAGAAGCACTTGTCAATATATCTGATGATGTCGAGCAAAAAATTTCACTCACTTCTAATGCGATGCAAACATCAACACAAATGGCAAACAAATCAAAAAATGATAGTGAAAAAATGTCTCAAAACATTCAAGAGATTATTTCCTATATTGGAAAAATTGAAACACTCTCAACAGCTAACGGTACAAGTGTTATGAGTATTGAAAGTGATTTACAAAAACTCGTGCATGTCGCTTCATCTTTACAAGAAACTATTGACGAGTTTAAAAGTTAGACACGAAAAGATTTAGCGCGGTGAGCGCCTGTGCCCTCTTTTATGCACATAATTCTTTTTAAAACACGACTGGCAGATACTGTATTTTGAATTTGTCGGCAATGCCGTACCACAGAGTTTACAGGTCTGTGCAAGCTGTGTTTGTCTGAGTGTCTCTTCTATATACTTGTTCAAAACGCCTCTGTATGCCCTTGCTTTGTTTTCATCTACAAAATACTCATTAAAACGATAACTCAGCCACAAATACAAAGAAATCTCTTTAACCATATCTTCCGCACGCAGGAGTTCTTCCGAGGTTTGTGCATACGAACCTGTCAGCTTGGGTGCATGATAATAGACCGGCTCTTTTTTCTCCAAAGCATTGATATAACGCTCATAAGCGCTGATAATATAAGCTGATTTTAAAGTCAAAGGGGCACAGGCGAGATGATACTTTGTTGCAATATCCAAATCATAGCTGTCTACTATACGCGATGCTTCAAGCATATCATCAAGTGAAGCTGCATAAAAAGGACCGTCAAAAACCATATTTTTTATAAAAAATCGCAAAATTTCTTCTAAAGAATTTTCTTCCAATATTGTGCTGACGAGTTTTATGTGTTCCAAATTTGCCATAACCTTAAAAGGAACATTTATCTCTTTTGCTCTCTTATTAAAATTCTTCTTGACTATATTCAAAGCATCTGCATGCAAAGCTCCGACATACCCGTTTTCATGCAGACCGTAACGCCCTGCCCGTCCTGCAATCTGATGTATTTCTGATGGAAAAAGATTTCTTTGTATGATACCATCAAATTTTTCGGCTTTTGAAAACAGCACAGTTTTTATAGGCAGATTCATACCCATTGCTATTGCATCTGTCGCAACAAGTATTTGCGTTTCACCTTCTCGAAAACGCCTTGCCTCTTCACGTCTGACTTCGGGAGAAAGGTTCCCGTACACTACACTTACTTCAAAATCTTTTGAAAAATTCTGCTTCAGCCTTAAAACATCTTTTCTGCTAAAGGCGATAATGGCAGTTGCTGCTTCTACATCTTTTGGGTGTGTCGGTTTTTCTAAAAGTTCCAGAGGATTTTTTCGTTCAAACTCTCTTATTTCAAGCTCCTCGCCCAAATACTCCGCAAGTGCAATAATCGCCTCTTTGACATTTGGCGAGCCCGTCATAATGACCTCTTTTGCAGGAGCACCGATAATAGCATTTGCCCATGCCCAGCCGCGGTCTCTGTCATCTATCATTTGTACTTCATCTATGACACAGACATCAACATCCACATCATAATTCATCATCTCAATCGTTGAACTGATGTGTGTTGCCTCGTCATCAAGAATCTGCTCTTCACCTGTTATGAGCGAGCTTTCAATACCCTCTGCTTTGAGCGTTTCATACCCCTCCAGCGCCAAAAGCCGCAAAGGTGCAAGATAATAGCCCGTGTCAGCTTCTTTAAGAGCTTGCATTGCTTCATAAGTTTTACCGCTGTTTGTAGGACCGATATGCAGTACAAGTTTTCTCTGCATACTCCGCGCAATCGGAAACAGGTTTTTAAAATCACGAATAGTGCGAGCCAAAAGTTCCTGACGCTGCTTTTTAATCAATTCATCATGAATTGAGTGCAAAAATCTGCGTGTTATTTTTCTGTGTATTTTAGGTGTAATAGTCAACGTCATCGGCAGCAGTTCAAACAAAAACTCATAGACTCTTTCATGCAGTTCTTCGGGTGTAAAGTGCAGCAGCTGTGCATATTCTGCACACTCTTTTACCAGCGCGTCAAGAGAGAGCAAAAAGTCATCTTCATGCTCTTTTTTTACCTCTGCCAAAATAGTATCAAAGTTAAATCGCTTTGAGTTCCATATCTCTTCTAAAAGACCGTCAAGCTCTACATGTAACTCCAATTTATAAGAAAATTTCTTATCGCTGTAAGGCAGATTTACCTGCTCATTTAGACGGATTAAAACCTCTTCATCATGAAGTTCAACACCCTCGGCATCTATTTTAGCTTTAATAATATTTTTTAAAACCTTGTGTGATATTAACGGATAGTTTACTTTTGATTTTGGAGGCGATGCCCGCAGGGAATCCAAAATCTCTTTGGTGCTCAAATAAGAATGAGGATGCTTTAAAGAGCTTAAAAATTTGTTAATACTCTGCTGCTTTTGCTTGAGTGTTGTAACTTTATCCTGCCCTATTTTTTCTACTATTGCCTCAAAAGGCGCAGTTTCGATGTACTCATAAGAATAAGGCTTGGTTTTAAGTGTCAAAATCTTATGAAAACTTTGCTCATACAGCTCATACTTTAATGAAGCATTGAACTCAAAGCAGTCATCCAAATCAAACAGTCCCTCTAACTCGCGTTCAAGCTTCTCTTTTTTCATCTCAAAACGAATATGACGCAGAGATGATTCCATTTTTTCTATTGTGATTTTTTTGCTTCTGACATTGGCATAAGCTTCATGCAGACGCACAGCCTCTTCCTGGTTAACATCAAGTTCTTCTAAAATAGCATTGATTTTATCTTCTCTGTCAAACCCCACATGTTCTTTTGGTTTTTCTGACTTGTACACCCGTCCGTCACTCTCAAAAAAGTTAAGAATATCATGACGCATACCGCTGTCTGCTTCACTCCAAATCATTCGGAGTGTTTTTACCATCAATGTTTTATTGTGGTCTATATCATATATGCCCAGTGTTGCAAAAAGTTCACTGAGTGTTTTTGCTTCAACACGTTCTATCCCCACATCAAAAGGGTCATCATCAAAATATTTTTTAATTCTTTGGTTAATTTTACTATTTTTTTTATTTTTTCTTGCCATATAGAGATTATAACACAAGTTTAGCAGTTACAAAGCAACTCAGCCTAGATTAAAACCTAGGTTCCGAGAAAAGTTTAATGCTACTTTTTAAATAAAATATAAAAGAGCTGCTATATAATAGTCGTATGAATTATCCCAACGAATGGACTCAAAAAGAGTTTTTACAAAATAAAAAAAAATTAGCACAGAAAGATGTAGATGTTCTCCTTGTTGACACTATTTTATCGCCTATTGAAAAAGCGGACACGATTACTTACAATCCTTATGAACTCAAACAATACCCACAGGGAAGCGTCTTTGTTTTTTACTGCGATACAGGAAAAGCAACACTTGACAGGCTGGGAGAGTACAAGCAAAAGTTTCCCCAGTACACTTGTATTTCGCTCAAAGGCGGACGCGGATACTGGAGAAAAAATATGATGCTTTTGGAAGAAGATGATGCATAAACATATACAAAAGTTTACAAAATGCTTGAATGAAGAGCGTTTCTATGATGCCCATGAAGCGCTTGAAGAAGCGTGGTTTCCGCGTCGTTTTGAAGATGACAAAGAGGTAAAACTGCTCAAAGGTTTCATTAATGCTTCAGTCAGTTTTGAACTTTTAAAGCGTGGCAGAGAACAACAGAGCAAAAAAGTCTGGGCAAACTACCTCAAGTACAGACCTTATATATTTGAAATTGACTCGGCGTATCAAAACAGTTATTATCAGCTTTCTCGACTTATAGAACAGCGCAGATTTTCAATTTTTTTATCATTTACAGCCATAAAAAGCAAAAACGCTCCAAACGCCATCAGACTTGATGTCAAAAACAAATATTTCGGATAATACTCATAAACATACCCGGCAATAAGCGCCCCGCCAAGACCTCCAAACCCGTAAGTCAACCCTGAAAAAAGCTGCTGAGAAAGGCTTTTATGCTTATACAGATGAAAAAGATAGCTGATAGCCGCCGTGTGAAAGAGTGCGAAACTCAGTGCATGCAGGGCCTGAGAGAAAAAGAGAATCGCTAAGTTCTGAGGGAATAAAAAAACCAAAAACCATCGCAAAACAGTTGCCAGTGCCGTAAAACGCAGTAAATTCAGCAGATTTCCCCGCAAAAGTCCGCCTTGAAAGAAAAACATCAGTACTTCAATCAACACACCGAAACTCCATAAATATACCGTCATATCCAAACTAATGCCATGGTCTGTTTCATAAATCGTAAAAAAGTTGTAAAAAGAGCCAAAACTCATCTGTACCAAGATAAGTCCGCCCCAAAGTCTCCAATCTTTAAATATATTTATATCATTTTTGACATGTTCTTCTTTAGCATAGGTTGTATCGGGTGCACGGTGCAATACCTTATAAGCAACAAAAGCAGTCAAAAGAGTCAAAACAAGCAAAAAATCAAGTGCCACATAGGCAGAACTTAAAAACTTCACCAAAACAAGTGCGACTGCTATAAAACCCAAAGAACCGAAAAGCCGTACTTTGCCGTAACGTTCTTTGCCGATACTGTGCAAAGAAATTACTTCCACAAAAGGCAGCATCAGACTCATGCCCAGTCCGAGAAAGACATTTGAGAGCAATAATGCATAAAAATGTTCCAAAGAGAAGTAAAAAGAGAGCGCACTTGCAACGACAATAAACAAAGAGCTCTTAAAAATTGTGGCATTTAGTGTCAGTCCACGCATAAACAAAAAAGGCAGGATAAAGCGCACTAAAGGCGATGCCGCAAAGATAATACCTATCTCACTTGCATCATACCCCACACCGCTGAGAACTTTTGGTAAAAATATAATGTATATTCCTACAATGGAAAAATAAAAATAATAAAAAACAGACAATAATACGAACATAGCTTTCCTTATCACAAATTATAGCAATAATGAAATAAATATATGCTACAATATCCGCGAGTAACATTAAGAAAGGAAAATAATGGTAAGAGAATTAGGTGAAAATGACTTTATTGTCTCTAAGACAGATACAAAAGGCCGTATCACATATGTCAATAAAAATTTTATGAATTTAGCAGAATACACAGAAGAGGAACTCCTTGGAAAGCCTCACAGCATTATTCGTCATCCAGATATGCCAAAAGCAGTTTTTAAACTGCTTTGGGACAGAATTCAGGCAAAAGAGGAAATTTTTGCCTTTGTTGTGAACAAAACAAAGAACAACAACTCTTACTGGGTGTATGCCAACGTAACACCTTCTCTGGATGAACGCGGCAATATAATCGGATATTACTCAGTCAGAAGAAAACCCAATGCGCAGGCACTTGAAGCAATCAAACCAATTTACAGCAAAATGCTTCAGGCTGAAAAAAGCGGCGGCGTGGAATCAGGCATGAAAATTTTAACAGATTTACTAGATCAAGAAGGAGTCAGCTATGATGAATACATCATCTCTCTTCAAAAATAATCAGGCACTTGTACTTTTTGCAAGTCTTATCGGCGTTGGCATTTATGCTCTTTTTAGTGCAAGTTACATTTTAGGGGCACTTGTTTTCATTATAGTCATTGCAACACTTTTTATTCCGAGTGCCGCAACTGCTAAAAACTCAACTATCTTAGATAATGCAGAAAAAATTTTAACAGATGCGGCACAGGGAAAACTCGAAGGACGTATCACACACATTCCAAATGATGACTCACGTGATGCCAAAATTGCCTGGGCGGTTAATAATATGCTTGACCAAATAGAAGCATTTATGCGCGATACCGAAACTACTATAGAAGCTGCTTCTGTCGGGAAAACATACAGACATACCTATCCGCAAGGGCTACACGGGCTCTTTCATAATACTTCAGAAAAAGTCAAAAAAGCCATCAAATCTATTGCAAACGGTTATAGAACAAAAATGCTTGGCGAGCTTTCACATGAGTTTACAAACCTTGGTGGTGGTATAGGAGAAGGTCTTGCTATCATTCAAACAGATTTAACAAGTTCATCGAATGAAGCGAAAGAGATTGTCGATGTTTCACAACAAACGGCAGAACAGGCAACAGGAAGTCTCAACAGCGTTCTTGAAATAGGCCAAAGACTCAACACTCTTGTTGAGCTTATCTCCTCTTCACATGAGGGTATCGTCAACCTGGAAGGCCGTTCACGTGATATTTCAGAAGTTGTAGGTCTGATTAAAGATATAGCGGACCAGACAAATCTGCTTGCACTCAATGCTGCCATAGAAGCAGCGCGTGCCGGTGAGCATGGACGCGGTTTTGCCGTCGTTGCCGATGAAGTAAGAAAACTTGCAGAACGTACGCAAAAAGCAACAACGGAGATAGAAATCAACATATCAACGCTCCAGCAAGAAGCCAACGATATGCGAGGCAACTCTGATGAAATCAGTACAATTGCGCAAGAATCAAATGAAGTAATTCATGAATTTGAAAATACATTCTCAGAACTTAATGAACAGGCTAATTCAGCACACACTACAGCTATCGGAATCCAAAACCGCCTCTTTACGACACTTGTAAAGGTTGACCATATTTTATTTAAATCAAATGCATATTCAACCGTGCTCAATGAAGATGCGGACAAAGAGTTCCCTGACCATAAACACTGTAGAATGGGGAAATGGTACTTAGGTATCGGTCAAGAGCGCTTCGGAAATACCTCTGCCTTTAGAAAAATGGATGTGCCGCATGCAACTGTCCATGACAACGTTGCTAAGAACATGGCATATGTAAAGGAAGGCAGTATATTAAAAGCGAACCATCCTCAAATAATCACTGATAATTTCAGAGTGATGGAAAATGCTTCACATGAACTCTTTAAAGATTTAGATTTAATGCTTGAGGAGTATGAACAAAAGGGGTGATTTTACGCTATTTACCTAACATTAACTTATAATAAATATAATTCTATATCTCAATTATGTTTTCCCCTTTCATAAAAGAGATATATACTCCTATAAATTTTTAAAACGGTCGAGTTTTCCCCCTTTTTATTCTCGGCTGTTTTTCCTCCATCTTTGTAAAATCTATGTTACACTTCCTTTATGAAAATTATACTAACCACTTTAAACTCACGATTTACCCATTCAGCTATCGGTCTACGTTACCTTTATGCGAATATGCAAGAACTAAAAAACAATACAAATATACTTGAATTCAGCATCAATGATGCCATTCAAACAATTGCAGAAAAACTGCTTATAAACAAGCCCGACATTATAGGCATAGGCGTCTATATATGGAATGCTTCTGAGGTACATGAACTTATTCACATTATCAAAAAAGTATCTCCTCAAACACGCATAATTCTTGGCGGTCCCGAGGTCACCTACCAGCCTTTTCGTGTAAATTTTGATGACGCGGACTACATTATACAGGGTGAAGGTGACTTGGCTTTTTATGAACTGTGTAAAAAAATCATCAATGAAGAAAAGGTCGATAAAATCATCAAAATGAGTGCGCCAAATCTCAAAGAGATACAACTGCCTTACATGTACTATACAGATGATGACATCAAAAACCGTTACATTTATGTAGAAATTTCACGAGGCTGCCCTTTTGAGTGTGAGTTTTGCCTCTCTTCTATGGATGAGAAAGTGCGGGCATTTGAGCTTGATGAAGTTTTGGCCGAATTTGAAAAACTCTGGGAGCGAGGTGCGAGAAATTTTAAATTTGTAGACAGAACCTTTAACCTCAATATGAAAGCGGCAAACAAAATCTTAGACTTTTTTTTAGAAAAAGAGCCGCCCTACTTTGCCCATTTTGAAGTGATACCCGACCATTTCCCCGCATCTTTGCGTGAAAAAATAAAACGCTTTGCTCCCGGTGCTTTGCAGCTTGAAATCGGTATACAGACACTCAACCCTGTAATTGCAAACAACATATCAAGACAGCTCAAACTTGATAAAATCAAAGATAATATTCGCTTCTTGGAAAATGAAACAACAGCACATATTCATCTTGATTTGATTGTTGGACTGCCGGGCGAGAGTTTAGAGAGTTTTGGACGTAATTTAGATGAACTGATGAGCATGAGCAGCTGTGAAATTCAAATAGGCATCCTCAAAAAACTCTCCGGCACGCAGATCAACCGCCATGATATAGAAGAGGGTATGGTTTACAGCGATATTCCGCCTTATGATATTTTAAAAAATAATCAACTCAGTTTCCTTGATATTCAAATAATGAAACGCTTTGCAAGGTTTTGGGACCTCTACTACAACAGCGGAAACTTTAAAACAAGCCTGCTGCTGCTTTGGCAGGAGACAAGCATTTATGAAAATTTTTATGCTTTTGGATTGTGGATTTATGAGCAGACAGACTCTACCTGGAAAATTTCACTCCAACGCCAGGGAGAACTCCTGTTTTCTTATCTGAGTGAGGTGAAAAAACTTGACAGACAAAATGTAGCCGATGCAATGCTGGAAGATATGATGAAACTCAAAGGAAGAGCCGTTCCGGCTTATCTTAAACCTTTTGCAGATGATTTTCAAACCAATGCAAAGCTGGGCACTTCAGGATTTAACAAACGACAGCAGGCATAATCAAAGTTTTTCTAAATCATCTACAGTTATAGTTTTTTTTGCAACCAGAGAAAGTTCCAGCATATCAGATTCTATGATAGTTTCAGCCAAAATTTCTTTGATTTGCTGCTCTATTTCTGTCATGTTGCATTCTCCGTTATCAAGTATGGCAAAATCATCTCCAAAAATTCTAAAAACCATAGATAAGTCAAAACATCTTTGTAAAGATTTTGCAATTTTTTCTAACACTGCGTCACCTTTTTTCCATCCGGAATCTTTGTTATAACGCGAAAAATTTTTCAGCCGTAGAAGATGCAGCTTTGTATATTTTATATCATAAGAATTTTGGCTCAAAATAACATCAAGATAACTTTGATTGTACAAATCGGTCAGGCTGTCTTTGTAAAAATAGGCAAAACGCTCTTTTTCTATCTCGGTATGGGGCAGTTGATTTATATCTTCAGCAATAACCACATCTTTGAGTACTCGCAATGCTGCTTTGACAGCATCAGAATCATACTGGCTTGTACCAAGGCTTTGTATTTCATCAAGTGCCTCTTGACATGTTTTTCGACCCTTATATATTCTGTTGGTTGTCATGGCATCAAAGGTATCCGCAATCATCATCACTTTTGCAAGTTTGTCAATCTCATTCGCCTCAATGCCCCTCGGATATCCGCTGCCGTCGCAGCGTTCATGATGATCGCGTACCGTATCGGCGAGATCTTTATACATTGGGATATTTGCCAAAAGTCTATACCCGACCTGGGGATGTTCTTGAATCAGTTTATATTCCAGAGCATTTAATTTTTTAGGTTTTAAAAGCACTACATCCGGCGTTACGATTTTGCCGATATCATGCAAAATTCCGGCTCTGTAAATCTGATCGCATTCTTCTTCGCTACAATCCATCTCTTTGGCTATCATTTTAGAATAGTTCGCAACTCTTTGCGAGTGTCCGGCTGTGTAAGTATCTCTCTCTTCTATGAGTTTTACCATAGCCAGGAGTGTTTTTTCATAATTATCATGCTGAAAATGTATCATGGAACTAAGCTCGGCTGTTTTTTGTTCCACCATGCGCTGCAGAGTTTTTTTGTATGCCTCGTTCTCTTGCATTACTTCTAATTTTTCACTTGTTTTATAAAGTTCATAATTAAGCTGTTCATAATCAAACGGTTTCACAATATAACCATCCACGCCTATTTTAATAGCCTGTGACATATAATCAGATCCGCTGTGCGCAGTTGTAATCAAAACAGCCTGAGAGGGATTTATCTCTCGAATCTTTTGCAACATCTCTATACCGTTCATTTTAGGCATGGACAAATCTGTTATGACTATGTCATATTGCCCTTTTTTGTACGTTTGCAGACCCTCTTCTCCATCATTCGCGGTTGTCACTTGAGAAAATAAATTTTTCAAATACTCAGCCAGTGCATTTTGTACGGAGATGTCATCTTCTACATATAGAACTTTAAATTTTTTTGCTAATGCTTGTAACTCTTTTAAATTTATCATACGCCAATCTTATCAAAATTATGCTAATATATACAAATATTGGAGTGTCATATGAAAGATTCTGTATTTATCGGCATAGGTGCAAGTGCCGGAGGGTTAGAAGCCTTAAAAGAGCTATTGCCGCTGTTGCCGCAAGACGAAGGTTATGTTTACATCATTGCACAGCACCTTGACCCGCATAAAAAAAGTGCCTTAGGTGAAATTTTGACAGCATACACTGCTATGCCGGTAGTTACAATTTCCCAAAAATACACGTTCCTGCCAAACAGTGTAAATATTGTTCCTCCCGGATACAATCTGACATATGCCAAACATAAACTGCTGCTTGAAAAAATTTCAAAAACCCCGCATACACCCACACCCTCTGTTGATGAACTCTTCAAAGCACTCAGCAGTTATAAAAAAGAAAACTGTGTAGGCATAGTTCTCAGCGGTGCAGGACATGACGCAACAGCAGGTGTCAAAACCATTAAAGAAAACGGCGGTATCACCGTTGCACAGTCCCCAGATGAAGCACAATATGCCGATATGCCTAAAAATGCCATACAAAGCGGCTATATTGACTATGTGCTTAAGGTAGCACAGATTGGTGAAAACCTTGAGAGCATTATACATATAATGCCCGAGCCTTTGATGAAGATTACAAAACTTCTTGAAGAAAAAGAGTGTCTCGACATCGACAAATACAAAAAAGAGACCATTATGCGGCGGTTGAACAAACGTATGATGCTTACCAAATGTGCGGATCTCGACGAGTATTTTGATTATATTCAGACACATCCTGATGAACTTTACCTGCTGTATCAAAATATTTTAATCGGAGTGACAGAGTTTTTCAGAGATAAAGAATCTTTTGAAGTATTCAAGCAGCATCTTGAGCATTATCTCTTGGACAAGCCTGATCATTATGACTTGAGAATCTGGTCTATTGCCTGTTCTACCGGTGAAGAGGCTTACTCTTTGGCTATCATCATTGATCAAATCAAAAAAAAGCTCAAGAAAAACTTCAGTGTTCATATTTTTGCCACTGACATTGATGAAAAAGCACTTGAGATTGCAAAAAAGGGTATATACACAAAAAAATTACTTGAAAAAATAGATAAAAAAATTATTAAAACCTATTTCAGCGCACTGGATGAGGGATACAAAATAAAAGAATTTATACGCTCACAGATTGTTTTTACCAAACACAATATTTTAAGTGACCCGCCTTTTATCAAGCAGGATATCATCAGCTGCAGAAATTTTCTCATCTATATCTTGCCAGAAGTCCAGCAGGAGCTTTTTGTGCTCTTTCATTATGCGCTCAAAGACAAAGGGCTGCTCTTTTTGGGTTCATCGGAATCTACACTCATGAGTGTAGATTATTTTAAAGCCTTAAATCAGGAACATAAGGTCTATGTCAAAGAAGCACTGCAGAATCCGCCGAGAATATCTTCGCATTACTTTTCCTCACATATAAATACAAAACAAAACCAGACAGGAATAAAAACATCTACACTCAAAGACATAAATATAAAAGAGGAAATAACAAACACCGTCTTTGAACTCTTTTCTCACGAATGTATTATAGTTGATACAAATTTTACTATTGTTTATAAGCAGGGGAGCAATCCTTTTTTAGAACTGGGTGATGGTTTTGTGACTTTAAATATTGTTGAAAATCTGAAAAAAGAGCTTCGATACAGTGTAAAAAAGATTCTCAAACGAACTCTCAAAACAGCGACACTTCACAGTACAAAATTTATTGAAGTCAAACTCGATAATAAAGAACAGACCTTTGTCAAAGTTATTGCCGCCCCTTTTGCAAACAAACAAAACACTCCGTTTATTTTGCTCTATTTTCAGGAGTTAAATGCACATGGTCTGGAGTTTGACACTCGCGAAATTGTACTGCCAAATGAATCTTATGTCGTTGAAAACCTTACAAACCGGGTAAAAGAGCTCCAAGAGGACTACCATGCTCTTTTGGATGAGTTGAGTATATCAAAAGAGAATATGCAGCTGCTCAACGAAGAGCTGCAAAGATCCAATGAAGAGCTCCAAAGTGCCAACGAAGAGCTTGAGACATCCAATGAAGAGCTCCAAAGCTCAAACGAAGAACTCCAGGTCTCCATCATCAATGAACAAAAACTGCAAAGACAACTTGCATTGATACTCAACTCCACCCATGACGGCATCATGGGTCTTGATCTTGAGGGAAGGCATACTTTTGTCAATGCAGCCGCACTTGAAATGCTGGGCTATACCAAAGATGAGCTTTTGGGCAAAAATGCCCATAGAATCTGGCATCACACAAAACCGGACGGCAGTCATTATCTTTTTAGTGAATGTACTTTGCATACTCATCTTGTTGACGGTCTTTCCGTGCGAAAAGAAGATTTCTTTTTCAAAAAAGACAGTACAGGTTTTAATGTAGAAGTATTGCAAAACCCGATTATAGAAGAGGGTAAAGTAAAAGGAGCCGTGCTCTCTTTTCGTGATATTACAGAGAAGAAAAAGCTGCAACAAGAGGCTGAGTATGAGCACAGGCTTGCCAATTTATATGTCAATACAACAGGCACTCTTGTAATGGTTTTGGATTTAGCAGGCAGTGTCAACATGATAAACAACAGCGGCTGCGAGCTGCTGGGACTGCCAAAAGAAAAAATTATCGGCAAAAATTTTATACACAATTTCATACCAAAAGCAAGACAGCCGGAAAACCAAAATGTTTTTGACTCACTTATTAGTGAAAAAACAGATATTTTAAAAGAGTACAAAAACATCATCATTGATGCACAGGGCAAAGAGCATATCATTTCATGGAGAAACAACTACATTAAAGATGACAACGGCACACTTACTTCTCTTTTGAGTTCCGGCATTGACATCACCGACAAAGAAGCACTCACAGAAAAACTTTTCGAGCAGGAACATCTTTACAAACTGACCTTTGAAGAAGCAGACATTGGTATAGCTCATGTCTCTCTTGATGGCAGATGGATAGACACCAACGAATACCTCTCAAAACTTTTAGGATATACAAAAGAAGAGTTTCAAAATATGCATGTTTTCGACATTACCTTCCCCCAGGACAGAGATACCGACATGCATATGATAGAGCAACTGCATAAAGGAGAAAAAAAGTCTTATCATATCGAAAAACGCTATGTGCATAAAAACGGCAATATCATCTGGGTGAGTCTGGCTGTCGTACTTTTACTTGATGAGCAGAAAAAACCGCTCTACTTACTGAAAATAATCCGTGACATATCACAACTCAAGCTTTTAATGTACCAGATAGAGATTGAAAAAAACAGATTTCAAAGAATCATAGAGTTTACGCCGATTCCGACTATGCTTTACAACACAGACGGAGATATTTTAATACTTAACAAAATTTTCCAGGACAACACAGGCTATACCCTGGAAGAAATCCCGACAATTGACAAAATGGTGGAAAAACTTTTTGTCAATGAAGATGCAGACAGTATAAAAAGTATAAAGCAGTACTACAAAGAGCCTACAAAACTGCCAAAACAGCAACAATGCATTACCACAAAATCAAAAGAGAGAAGAGTCGGAATTCTTGATGCCGTTAAGCTCGATGAGGAGGGCAACAGTAGTGAAATTTTATATCTTATCGCAATAGTTGATATAACCGATATACAAAAAAAAGATGAACTCATGGTCGCACAATCCCGCCAGGCTGCAATGGGAGATATGCTCTCAATGATAGCCCATCAATGGAGACAGCCTTTGAGTGTTATTTCTATGGTCGCAAACAATATTCAAGCACAAATAGAACTGCAGAGAAGTGTTGATGCAAAATCTCTGCACGATCTCATACATACGCTCAATGAGCAAACGCAATATCTCTCACACACCATAGATGATTTTAGAAATTTTTTCAAACCTGACAAAAATAGAGAGTTTATTAAAATAGATGTCATTTTAGAAAAACTTACCCATCTGATTGAAAAATCTTTACAGAATAATGCAATCAGTTTAACACTGCCTAAAAAAAGCGATATTGAGTTATGCACGTATCAAAATCAACTGCTGCAGGTGCTTATAAATATAATTAACAATGCCAAAGATGCCATCAAAGAGCACAGAGCACAAGACGGAAATATCAGCATAGATGTTATAAAAAAGAAAAAAGAGATTCTCTTGAAAATTTGCGACAACGGCGGAGGCATAAAACCCGAAATACTCAAAAAACTCGGAGAGCCTTATGTGACATCAAAATCTAAAAATGGCACAGGTTTAGGCATATATATGTCAAGAATAATTGTAGAAAAACATCTTGGCGGCAGACTCTCCTGGGAGAGTAACAGTAAAGGAAGCTGTTTTTATATTTCACTGCCCAAAGACACAATCTGTGAGTCATAAAAGAGAGCCTATACAGCTAAATAGCTCTGGTATTTAGTCCCTTTGTCAAAGAATCATCCAACTCCAATTTATACTGGGGGTTAAATCTCTCCAGCTCTTTATCAAGCTTCAAAATGATGTCTTTGTTTGTATTTGGGTGCTGACAAATTCTTAGCAGTAGTTCTGAATATATTTCAAATTTTGGATTTACTCGCATACCTAACTTTTTAGGGATTTTCCAATAATACTTTAAAATCAAATCAACTGCTTCTTTGAGCTCCTGCGTTGTCGATTTTTTATCTTTTATAACTTCAAGCAGTGTGCTTAAATCAGGCTGTTCTTCAGGTATATTTTGTATTTTTTTAGCAAATTTTTTTGTATGTGAAAGATAAAAATATAGAATGATTAAAATAGCGAATGCTCCGATCAGAGCAGCTATAGATTTTATTAGTAAAGTTATATCCATCTCATAAACCTTTATTTAAAAAACGAAAGGTAGCAATCGTTTTGTTTTTTGTAAATACTCAATATAAGCCGGGTTGTGACACTTCCATAAACTCTCTTCATAAAATAGTTTTACCAAAAGTGTTATAAGTAGTATTACAAGCAGTGCAAATTCATAATAGGTGAAATAAATCACAGCTAACCCAAACATACTCAATAGTACACTAAGATACATCGGATGTCTTACATAAGTGTAAATACCACTCGTAACCAATTCACAGTTTTCTTTTATATCGGGGCGAATATTAAAGTTTCCGCTCTTATGTTCTTTAAGTGCCAAAAGCCCTATAATTATTCCAAAAATTAAAATCAATGAACCAAGATATAGATGCTGAGTCTTTGTTCCCAAAGGTAAAATCATTAAAAATATGATAAAAAACTGTAACCCAACCAATATTTTACTCTTCATTGTTTACCTTCGCTTGTGTCTCTTTTATTATACTTGAAACTATAACAAAAACAAGTGAAAATAAAACAGTTACAAATATAATAGCATAACCTGTAGGCAAATCCAAATAATACGAGCCAAACAATGCCAAAATGATGCTCAGTGAACCAAACAAACAGGCAAACAAAAGCGCATTCATTTTCATTTGTGCAAGTCCGGCATATGAAGGGGCAATCAAGAGCGCAAAAACGACTAACACACCTGCTGATTGTACAGAGGATGTCACAGTAAGAGCAAGCATTACAAAAAATAGAAACTCTTTTTTTACTCCGCTAAGTCTTGGATATACAATAAACATAACAAATGCCACACCACCATATAACAAAAGGCTTTTTAAAAGATCATCACTTGAAGTAAAAAGAATATCGGCCGCACTTAACTTAGAAAAAAGCTCCGTTCCCTCTGCACTTTGTGCAAGTATAAGCATAATAGAAGAGATACCAAGCGCATACAAGAGCCCTATAAAAGCTTCGATTTTTTGTACTTTTTTTGTAGCCCAGGTAATAATAGCAGCTGCTAAAAGTGCAAATAAAAGCGTCATAATGTTTTGATACTGTGAGTCCATAAAGGCAACGCTCAATGCCATCCCGATAGCCGCTATCTGTCCTATAGCCAAGTCTGTGAAAATTACACCCCGTTTAATAATCTCCAAACCAAAGATGGAGTGAATAAATACCAAGGCAATGGCCAGCACAAAGGCCGGCCACAATAACTCTACTATTGACATATTCTGTTAGCGATTTTGTTATAAAACTCTTGCAGTGTTTTACTGCCATCAGCACCCAGATCATGTGGAATTATCAGGACTTTTGCACCGGTTTTAGCCGCTATAAATTGTGCCGTTTTACGCTCATGGTAAACATCCTGCAGAATCTTTTTCACACCATTTTCTCTCATAATATTTATAAGCTCTATCGTGTGCTTTGAGCTTGGTGCAATCCCCGGAAGCGGCTCAATTGTTCCATAAATTTTATAGTTGTATCGCTTTAAAAAATAGTTAAAAAGTTCATGGTATTGCACAACTTTTTTATCTTTACATGTAAGCATCTTCGCATCAAGTTTGTTTAAATACGTTTGCCATTCATTTGTGAATTTTTTCAAATTGGCTTCATAGCTTTTTTGGTGTTGCGGGTCTATTTGAGAGAGTTTTTGCGCTATTGCCTTTGCCATTGGCACTATGACATAAGGGTCTGTTGTATAGTGGGGATTACCCTGTGCATGCACATCTCCAAAGGCACGAGAAATAGAAGCCGGAACGTCTATCATATGCACAAAATGAGACATATCCAAAAAGCCTTTGGCCCCGTTTTGAATTTTGGCATTGTTTGCAGCACGCAATAGCGGTGGCAGCCAGCCTAGTTCCAATCCTCCGCCGTTTATGATGAGCAGATCCGCCCGACGGAGTTTTGAAATAAGAGAAGGTTTTGGCACTATAAAATGCGGATCATATTTTGGGCTGCCAAGAACCGTTACATGTACCAAATCACCTCCGATTTTTTGTGCAACAGCACCTGCTGTCGAGTAGGTTGTATCTACTTTTACAGATGCAAATGCCAGGTTTGTTAGTAAAACTGTTAGTAAAATAATTCTTCTCATAATTTTCTCCTAGTAGTCGTGAGCGCCATGCGCACCCGCTGCAATATTTAACGACATCATCACTTCACTCATATTTTTTCTCTCACCTGCGATGATCTTTGTTCTGTCATATGTATATGAGAGTCTTAGTCTTGACATAGGAAAGGGTTTATACTCCAGCATTGCCGTATATCTGTCTAAATTATTTGTATCAATGCCTGCATAAGATGATAAATCCGTATCATTTTTCGTAATGGCATCATATCTGAAACCTGCAGAATAATTATTGTTATACTGGTAAATAAGTTCAGAGTAAAGCCCCGCCTGCTTATCGTTTCTTGGACCTATATCTTTGTTTCTATAAAGGTATTCACTCTGCCAGGTAAGCGCGCTGTAACTGCCGAGCTGTTCACGTAGTGTTAAATCAATACCGTACACATTCGTCGGATTTGTTGCATTATTTTCGCTGTTTTTTCCATGAGCCAAACTCACGCCGCCCAGAATGGACAAGTCATCACCGACATCCACACTCGATTTCACATAACCTACATACAAATTATTTTCTTCGGTATCACCGAAACTTCTGTCATTCGTTCCCTGCATCGCTTCAAGACCTGCCATAACGTAAGTATCTGTCGGTGCTACCCACTGCAGTTGAATTCCCGCATCACTAATGCTGTCTGGTCCAAAAAGCGCCTTATAAATAATAGGCTGAGAATCAAAATGCCATGAGTGTTGGTGTTTTGCATTTATGCGTCCAAAGGCACTCTTAAATTTACCCGCTTTCACGCGTAAACCATAAGGCAGTGCGCGCGTTCGGACAAAGGCTTCCTCAATCTCCAAACTATCAGGATGCAAATGCAAAATAGCAAAAGCATCAAAATAAGGATCAACTGTTGAAGCAAGTGCCAACTCTCCGTAGTTGAAGTTAAAGCCTCTATCTTTATTAAACGGCAGTTCGGCATCACCACTGTTGATAAATCCCGGAATTGCAAAGTTTTCATAATCAGAATTTTTGACATCACGACCTACTGCCGACATATTTAAAATCAATGCAATATCTGGCAAATAGGCTTTTTGTGAAAAAGAAGCCGAAGTATTAACAGCAGGAGCACTAGCCTGTGCACTCTTTTGTGCTTGCTGCATTTGTGTCTGTTTTTTGCTCAAGGCATCAAGTTTGGCTTCTAATTTTTGCATCACAAGTTTTTGTTGTGCTATCTGCTCTTTGAGTGCATCTAAATCTGCATCTGCAAACAATGATGCACACGCAAACAGAGAAAGGTATATGGTTTTTTTCATTATTGTATCTCCAATATTTTTGTAATAGTTTTTTTGTAGTTTTGTTAAAATAATTAGGAGATTTGAGGAGGGGCTCTTGCGTTGAGTTGATTGTCAATCTTCTTTACATGTAAAGAAGCTAATAGAGTGATGATAGATTCATTTACAATCTCTAAATCTGTAAGATAGTGTATTTCTACAGGCGTATCAGCATGTGCCAGGCTCGACTGCACCGTACAAATCTTACAGTCATTATGTTGTTTTAAATCATTATGATGGTGAAAAACACCCATAAAAGTTGCAAGTATAAAAATAATGCTGAGATATTTTCTAAAAAATCTATTTATCATAATGAAATTCTATCTTAAATAAAATTTTATGGCAAATAAAATTTTACACAGCTTTTACACTTTATAGTTACACTATTACTATTTTTTACGTCAAAGGAGAGCCTATGAGCAAAAATGTTGTACTGGTATTTGAAGCAGATGACACCGATATATTAGATATAGAAAGCTATATAGCTTCCCGTGGATATGAAATAAAAAAAATAAATGAGAAAACAAAAAAAAGTAACAAAAATATTATTGACTTTGGAGAATACTATCAATTTAATCTTAAGACCAAAGAAACTTTTTATAAAGGTGAGAAGGTCAAACTGACAAAAAAAGAGAGCCTTTTTTTAAAACTTCTTCTTCTGAATATGGGACATGTCGTCACTTTTGAGCAAGCCACAAACTATATATGGAATCAAGAAGAATTAATAACCGAAAATAATTTACGAACATTAGTATGGAGACTCAGGGGTAAACTAAAAACTGATCTCATTAAAAATAATCAGGGAATTGGTTATTATATTGATTTATTAGTGGTGGACAGCTAGGGAGTCTTGGACAAACTCGCTCAAAACTTCGTGAATTAGGCTTTTTAGTTTAGTGTCGGATAGTTGAAACGTCATAGTAAAACCTTTAAAATGTATTAGTGTTAAACGATATAATAGTAAATCTACTATTAAAAGAACTTGTTAACATAAGAAGCTTGTCAAAAATACTCATTACAGATATAATTACTGAAGAAATAATATAACTTTTATAGGGTGAAACAATATGAGTATTAAAGGGCTTTATTTTAAATATATCCTTTTCAATAATATAAAAATTATAAATATTTTTTTAACTATTTTCTGGATAGTTGGTGTTATTTTAGGGATACATATAGTAATTGAATATCTTAGTATAGAAAATGAAAATAAATATTTACTATTATCTTCACTTGGAATTATTATATCAGCTTTTATTGCGTCGATATCACTCGTAAAATCAATATATGAGAATAAAAGAACTAATGAGAATATTTTTTTATTGGAAAAACTTACAATATGTCAAGAACTTACAATATCAGAGTTTAATGAATTATTATTAAGACTGTCCAATGTATCCACAGCATTAGGTGGTTTTATAAATGCGGATGACGGAGAACCGACACGATTATGTGATTTAGGAAGAGAAGTCCTTAATAATTTTGAAAATAGACAATCTTATGTAAAACTTTTATGGTTGTTAAGAAGTTTTTTTACACACTTATCTGTCGACTTTGAAGATACAATGAGGAATATAAAACAAGCTAAAAATATAAATGAAGTTCAAACTAATGTATCTAATTTTCTATCAAAAATAGACTATGAACAACTAAAATATATCGTAAATAAAAATAAAATAAAATTTAAATCATAGTAAGGGTTATATATGAATAAAGATATCCAACATATTATCGAAGCAAATAATGATAATAGACTAGCATTTTTCATAGGTTCTGGTATATCTAAAAGTTCTGAAACTGAGAATCACAAAATGCCCTTATGGAAGGATTTGATTTCAGAATTAGAAAAAGATTTAGAAGGTGTTGAAGAAACTAACTACCTAAAACTTGCCCAATTATACTACTTAGAATATGGAGAATATTTATATTATGCCAAGCTAAAAAAAATTTTTGATATCAATTTAGAACCTTCAAATATACATAAGTTGATTTTTGAGATAAAACCTGATTATGTCATAACAACAAATTGGGATAAACTATTAGATAATACAGTCATTGACAACGCATTTATATATGATATAGTCGTTTCTGATACAGATTTAGTCAAATCAACTATACAGAAAAAACTTATCAAAATACATGGAGACTTTAAGCACCATAATATTGTTTTTAAAGAAGACGACTATTTAAATTACCAAACAAATTTTCCTTTAATTGAAAACTATATAAAAAGTATTTTATCTACGCATACAATAGTGTTTCTAGGGTATTCATATAGTGATTATAATTTAAAACAAATTATGAAATGGATTCAATCTTTTTCAAATGTAAAACCACCAGCTTATCTTGTAGGATTTTCTAATCAAAGCAGTGAAATAAAATATTTAGAAAACCATGGTATTAAATCATTAATTTTAGAAACAGATAGTAGTTTAGGTAATAATAAATACAATCAAGCAGTAGAAGACTTCTTATTAAGAATAAAAAATAAAAATGTTTTAGTGAGTGAAAATCTAACATATGAAAGCGTAGTTGATTACTTTTATAAAAAACTTGTGGCATTTGACCCAATGAATGTCCTAATGCCAGAACAAATCAAGAAAATTTTTAAAAAAGTATTTTATAGATATGACAGTGAATTTATAATCTTAGACCTTTTACAATTAGATAAGTCAAATAGCTATTATAATAAATTTGTAGAACTATTAACAAAATTAGATAAAAATGAAAACTCTTTCAAAGAACTTGAGTACAGATTAAATCACATATTTTCAATATTATCAAAAGCAGGTATTGGTGGGATTATGCTTAATGATAAAGAATACTATAAGTTTCAGTTTCCACTTTATAATGCCCTTGATTTAAGTAATATACTTAGTTTTAAGCTTGATACCAATGAGAATGCAAACGAGGCATTCATTTTTTATCTTTTAGAAAATAATGAAAAGGCTTATAAGCTTTATGAAAACAATATAAAAAGCTCTTTAAAATCAAAAAACTATATAGATTTATTCCTTTCAATGTTTAATAGAAACCAGTTATTGTCATTTTTAAAATATGATTTTTCAATAGACTATTCTAAATATGAAACAGTTGAAGAATATGACATAGAAGAAAAATATCAAGATGTCCCAAATAATATTAAACAAACTATCTCACCAATAATTTCAACTTTTAAAGATTTTAACTTTATTTATAGTTTTGCTTTTACTATTTCTTCCTTACTCAAAGAAAAAGAAGAACAAAAAAAATCGATTGAAAGCGGAAGTATCATTTTTTCAAATAACTCATTTGAAGCAGAATTAAGGCATAAAAACTTAATTTATTTCATACTTGGGAATGGACTAGCTATTGACAGGTATCGTGAATTTCAAACTATAATTGAATATTTCATAAATATTAGTTTGGTAAGGCAAGTTCAAGAAGAAAATATTGTTCTGAATCAATTGGAAATATTTTCTTGTATAAAGTTTTTAAAAGAAAAAAGCTTGAAACGAATTTTTGAATCTTATAGCAATAAAGAGTCTTCAAAAAGACTAGTGCTTGATACTGAAAATCAAAAATACTTATTACAAGTCCTTGCTAACACTGTCAAGCATATTAGAAACAACGATACAAACAATTTTTCAATTTTTGAAAACAGTTGGAAAAAAACAATGTATTTACTTTCAATATCTAAGTTAGAAAAAGAAATAATGGAAAATATTTTAGAAGGTTTTACTTTTATTTTAAATACTTCAAACAACTCTATTTCAACTTACCAAACAATTAATACTTTTCTTGGACTACAATATAGCTTATATAAAGAGCAATTTGATAGTTCTAAACTTATAAGCTTAATAGAATTGGTTTTAAATAAGATTATCTATCAAAACTATAATGGACGTGAATTATATGCGATAAAATCAAATTATATTAATAATATTTATGCCTATTTAGAAATGGACACAAATTTTAATTATGACAACTTAAAGTTAGTTCAAAAGTTGCTGTTTGAATTTAACAGTTGGGAGTTGGCTCAAAAGGTTGAAATTTCACAATACTTCTTAATAAGTTTGTATCACATATCAAATGAGAAAATTAAGGAAGAAATTAAAACATTTATAAATAATATTGAGTATAAAAATATTGAAAGTCTATTCGAACAGATAGACTTCCAACTATTTTTATTAATAACTGAATTTCAGTCAGTTGACATAGAAGATTTAAGTGAAAAAATTAAAGAAGAAATTTCACAATATGAAGACGGAAAATCTATGTCTAGTGGTTTATATAGCTTACAAAGTAGACTTCAATACTTAGTAGAGAAACGACAAATATTGGAATTTGAAAGCTTATTAAATGAACTAACGACAATCATTGAGAACTTCGAACAAAAACGAGGAAAAATGCTCTTTTAATATGTCTTTATTCGAGACCGTTAAATATTTCGTGTCAAAATAATTCTGATAGGAGAAATCCTATCACTCCCCTTTATTCAAATCTATATCTATTAAATAGTCTATATAGCTTCTTGTCTTCCTCATTTAGTTCTTTTATTAAATAATGAAGTTCTGGAGCTTTTGCCAATATCTTTGCTTTAACTGTTTCACACTTAATTTCTTGTAAATGTATTTTCCTCATAAGCTGACTTAATAGTCTCAAACCGTATTGGTTTTTGTCGTATAGTGTATCAATTTTGCTTTTGTCTCTTTGTTTGTTTCGTAGTAGCGGTTGTTTTAGGGGTTTACCGTTAAAGTGGTGGACAGCTAGGGATTCGAACCCTAGGTAGATTGCTCTACACCCGCGTTCCAGGCGAGCGCCTTCGACCACTCGGCCAGCTGTCCTTTGTTGTAGGAGCGGTATTATAGCCAAGCTAAGTTTTAATCGTGCTAAAAGTTTTTAAATCTGTGTCATAAAGCGTATAAGATGCATAAGGCAAAGCAAGTGTAAAGGCTTCTTCAAGTGATAAGTTTTGCACTATTGCCATTAAAACTCTTATAACGCCCGCATGTGTTATAACTAAAACGTTATCAGCTTTTTGTACTGCGAGTTCTTCAAAAAAGAATTTTTTTACTCTTTGAACATACTCTTTATAATTCTCCCCATCAAGTGCTTCTATCCATTGTGAAAAATTTTTATACACTACACCCTGAGCTGTTATTTCATCAAAATCGAATCCTTCATGTTTTCCCCATGATTTTTCCCGTAATTTTGGTGTATATAGAGCATTTTTTGCCTGGGTAAAGGGCTTCAAAGTCTCTTTTGCACGTCTCAAATCTGAACAGTACACCAAATCAAATTCTTTACATGTAAAGAGTTCGGCTAACTTTTTTGCTTCTTTTTCTCCCTTTTTAGAGAGCCCTATATCATTGTGTCCGTTATATTTTCCGATGTAAGGCACCTCAACCTCACCGTGACGAATGAGTGTAATTTTCACTGCAGACCAACTATAACAGCATTGAGCAAAACAAGTTCTGTCATTTCAATGCTAAAACCGTAAATATCTCCCGTAAAACCGTCATATCTTTTAATAAAGAAACTCTTGAGCACAAACATAACTAACAATGACACAAACATCAAGATATAACTCTCAAATAACACCAAAACCATAAATGAGTAAGCAAGTGCTACAAATAATTGCCAGCGATTAAACTCTGCTTTTGCCAAACTTCCCATACCGTTTTGCGAAATATAAGGATACAAATATATCTCTAATACAGCACTCAGCCGTGACAGCATGAGAATCACAGGCAGTAGATACACCGCATCCAGCGCCGCCAGGGAAGAAGCTTTAAGCAGTAAAAAAACAATGGAGAATGTTATACCCATTCCACCGTTATGCGGGTCTTTCATCACTTCCAGAGCTCTTTTTTTATCAACAAACAGCCCATCCACTGTGTCGGCAAAGCCATCAAGATGCAAAGCCCCCGTAAGCACAACCCATAAAGAAAAAATAATAATGCTTACATGTAAAGGCGGCAAATATGGTGTAAGCAGAATAAAGGCGCCGTATAAAATAAGACCGAGTAAAAACCCTACAAGCGGGTAAAACATCACGGCATAGCCATTGATGCCTTTGTAAAAATCATGTACCTTAAAAAAGGGTAAAATACTCAACATTGACAAAGCCAGAGCGAAGCCTTTGAAAAGTTTATTCATTTTATTTTTGTACTGATTCCAGCGACTACATGATATACTTCATCACATTTTTGGGCAACCATCTGAGAAAGCTTTCCGCTGATATCTACAAACTGACGTGCAAGTTTGTTATCAGGAATAATACCGCAACTTACATCATTGACAACAAATACGATATCCTGTTTTAGTTCCATTACAGTAGCTATTTCTGCTTCCATTTCCTCATAGGTTTTTTCATGATAGAGCATGTTGTTTATCCACATACTCAAACATTCAACCAGTACGGCACCCTCTTGCAGCGCTATTTTTTCTTTGAGATTAATCGCCTCTTCGACTGTAATAAAATCATCTGCACGCTGTTGTTGATGTTGCTGTATCCGCTCTTGCATTTCATCATCTATAAATTCAGTCGTTGCAAGATAAACAGGTTTTGCACCTGAGAGTTTTTTTATGTAGTTTTCGGCATTGTGAGATTTGCCACTCTTAATGCCGCCTATAAATAATGTTTTCATTTTAAAATTATAGCAGTTTTATAATATTTTTCGATATTATTGCATAAAAATAATGAGGGGACATATAACGTGCTGAGTATTTCAACTTTTTTACAGCTTTTAAAAGAGTCTTTTCGCGACCTTTTACCTATCATACTCGTTATCATGTTCTTCCAGCTTGCAATCATTCAAAGTGTACCGCCAAACTGGCTAAGCACTGCCATAGGTTTGGCCATAGTCGGTGTCGGTCTTGCGGTATTTTTACTTGGTCTTGAAGTCGGAATTTTCCCGGTTGGTGAAGGGCTCGCAAGCGAATTTGCCCATAAAGGTTCTACTTTTTGGATTTTGATTTTTGGATTTATGATAGGCTTTGGAACGACCATCGCAGAGCCTGCCCTCATTGTCATCGCTGACAAGGCAGCCAGCATAAGTTCTGGTAGAATTGATGCCACCATTTTAAGAACCGTCGTTGCTTTTTCTGTCGGTTTTGCCATAGTTTTAGGCGTATGGCGAATCATAAAAGGGCACCCTATCCAATACTACATTATTGCAGGCTATATTTTAGTTGTCTCCGCTACAGCTTTTGCCCCAAAAGAGATAGTCGGACTTGCGTATGATTTAGGCGGTGTAACCACTTCAACCGTTACCGTTCCTCTTGTCGCAGCTTTGGGAATAGGTCTGGCTTCAACCATTAAAGGGCGCAATCCTGTTTTGGACGGCTTTGGACTCATTGCCTTCGCTTCACTTACTCCTATGATATTTGTACAGTTTTACGGTATTGCAGTTTATCAGTTAATTGATGCCAGTACTTCTGTTTTACCGCCTGTTATAGAAGAAATCGAAGCTGTAAAAATGCACTTTGACATCATTTCTGTTCTACAAGGCTTACTTGGTGTTATCAGCGATGTTATTCCAATTTTAGGCGTTATTTTATTTTTCCAGTACATTATTTTAAAAAAACCTATAGATAATATTAAAAATGTCATTATAGGCTTCGGACTTGTCATACTCGGTCTTGATGCATTTATAGTCGGTCTGGAGATGGGACTTTTTTCTGTTGGCGAGACGATGGCTGCCGAACTTACGCAATATGACAGTGAGCTTATCATTTACTCTTTCGGTTTTTTAATTGGTTTTTCAACAACTATGGCTGAACCCGCACTGACAGCAATCGCACGAAAAGCCAAAGAGATAAGTGATGAAAAAATCAATGACTTTGTTCTGCGTCTTTTTGTTGCTCTTGGAGTTGCTATAGGTATTGCGCTTGGTGCATACCGAATCGTTGTAGGCGGTGAAATTGTTTACTACATTATGGCTGGATATATGCTCGTAATTGTTCTCACTTTTTTAGCACCTAAGTATATTGTTCCCATCGCCTACGACAGTGGCGGTGTCACAACTTCAACGGTGACAGTGCCTCTTGTTGCCGCACTCGGACTCGGTCTTGCTACAAATATTCCCGGACGAGATCCTCTTATAGACGGTTTCGGGCTCATCGCCTTTGCTTCTTTGTTTCCTATGATAACAGTCATGTTATATGGCATCATCACAGAAAAAATGGGGGTAAAAGGAGAGTCTGAAAAAGAAGAGATTCAGCTAAATGAACTGCGCCATGCCTTAGAAGATGTTAACAATATGGAACTCTCAACTGTAACCGTATCAGACACAAATTCCCGACACTCCTACCTTATGAGCTTTTCGGCTGTACATGTAATCGTACCGCAAAATAAACAAGAAGAAGCACTTATAGCGGCAAGAGATGCGGGTGGGAGAGGTGTGACGATTATGAGTGCACACGGTATGGGTCTTGAACATATGGAGAATTTTTATGACAGGCTCCATTCTGATGCAACGGATGCAAACTTAATGTTTATTACCCAGACAAAAAATGTAGATAAGATAATAAAAGAAATAATAACAAAACTTGACATTACAGGAGACGGAAGAGGACTTACTTTCGCCTATCCGGTTTCTCACATAAAAGGCTTACGATTAAAACTGGGTGATTTGTAAAAATTCTTTTTTTCTTAACGCTTTTTATTTTTTTTATGGAGTCTTCTGCGAAATTTTTCTATTTTATCCATCTCATGCTCTTCTAGCGAAATGTTTATATTTTCCACCTCTTCACCTATTTTTACACTTAACATCTCAGATTTTCTCATGGCCAAAATCTGTGAAGAAAATATACTTCTGTGCCCTGAAATCAAAAAGCTGATTACCGCTGCAAGTGCTGCATAATGCGCTATATCTATACCAAAAAGTTCCACAGCCATAATAGTTGAGGCAATAGGCGTGTTTGTAGTAGCCGAAACAACACTCACAAAACCGAGTGCCGCAAAAAGTGTAATATGTTCAGGGGAAATAATAGAACCAAAGAAGTGCCCACTTGTCGCACCTATGTAAAAAATCGGTGTAATGACTCCACCACTACCGCCTGCTGCAAGAGAAAGTGATGTAAAAACTGTTTTTAAAAGAAAAGTATACCAGTGAATATCTTGAGAAGCTGCTACATGCGGGTTAAGGGCATCAGCGATTGTACCAAGTCCCAAACCTATATACTGCTCACCGAACACAAGCGTTAAAGCGACAATAAGAAGTCCACCGACGAACGCTTTTATATATGTGCTTACTTTAATACTTTTGACAAGACTATGCGTATAAGAGACAGAGGTGATAACTATATCGGAGACAAAACCGAAAAAGAGTCCGGCAAGGACCACTTTCATGATAAGCCAAAAGTCCAAAGAGACATCTTGAAAAAAGTGCAAATCATAATATGTATATTCAATACCTAAGAACTGGGCTGTTGTAAATGCGGCAAAACCGGCGATAAATGAAGGCAAGAGCACATCATACATAATAACGCCGATAATTAAAACTTCAACACCAAATATAGCCCCTGCAATAGGTGTCCCAAAAACTGTTGCAAAACCGGCACTGATTCCGCAGATTACCAATTTTTTTCTGTCTTGTTTATGAAATTTTAAAAGAGTAGACAAATATGAAGCCACCCCTGCTCCGATTTGTGCACCCGGACCCTCTTTACCGACTGAACCACCTGCAAAAATTGTTAATACGGTTGCTAGTGTTTTTACAGGAATAACAGAAACATTGATTTTTCCGTCATATTTATGCACAGCTGATATTACTTTTTCTGTTCCGTGTCCCTCAGCAGAAGGAGCAAAAGTTTTTACAAGCCAGACAGTCAAAACAAGCGCAAAAGGAAGCGTATAATAATATTCAAAAGGCAGCAGTGAACGAGAGGATTCACTATATGCCAAGACTTTTAAAAATCCCGTTACAGTCGCACCAATTAAAATGCCTATAATAGAGGATAGAAATACCCATTTTGTAACACTGAAAAGAATGGCCGTTTGTTCGGTTATATGTTTTTGTATCATCTGATTTTTCTACTTTAAAGTCTTTAAAAAGATTATAACACTTTTTAGGTCTGTTTCTTAGAATTTTTTCCAAAAAGAGCTGCTTAGCAGCACAAAAACGGTATAACACTCCAATCTGCCTATAATCATAGCCACTGAAAGAAAGATTTTATCAAAATCGGAAAAAAAGGAGAAATTATCGGCAGGACCGACCATAGAAAATCCAGGGCCGACATTGCCGACAATTGCAAATGCACCGGAAATTGAAGTCATAGCATCATATCCCCGTGCATAAATATAGACGGTTACAATGGCCACAGTAATCATAAAAAGAGTAAAAAAACCAAAAGTAGAGGATAAAATTCTCTCTTTTTGTTTTACCCCGTCAATAAAAACAGAAATAATCATATTTGGGTGCAGTATTCTTTTGAGTTCCGAAGCCAATGTTTTAAAAATAATAACATGACGGATGATCTTAATACCACCTGCCGTTGAACCTGCATTACCACCCATTAAAAGCCCTATAAATATAATTGCTATAGCCAAATGAGACCAGGAGCCATAATCAATAGTCGCAAAGCCTGTCGTTGTCATTACAGAAGCTATTGTAAATGATGAGTGCTTCAAGGCATCATAAAAAGAATCTCCGCTTATATCTACATGCACAAGACTCAAAAGAATACTCAACACTATAAAAATAATAAAATACCATTTTACCTCTTCTGTTTTATAACCGCCGGCATCTTTATAATAAAGTTTTAAATGTGCTAAAAAGTTTATACCCGCAAGCATCATAAAAATTGTAGTTGTCCAAATAATACCGTCATTAGTAAAATAGCCCAAAGAGTCGTTTTTTGTAGAAAACCCACCTGTTGAAATTGTTGAAAAAGCATGGTTTATCGCATCAAACCAACTCATACCAAAAAACTTCAAAAGCATCATGTCAACAAGTGTCAATAACGTGTATACTATCCACAGACTCAGCGCTGTATCTTTTATTTTCGGTGTTAGTTTTTCAAGCACAACACCTGTTGATTCGGCTTTAAAGAGAGAGAGACTTCCCGTAGGATTTATAACAGACAAAAGTCCCACGCCAAGAACAATAACGCCAAGTCCTCCAAGCCAGTGCATCAAACTTCTATGAAAGAGTATCAAATGCGGTAAAGCTTCTATATCAGTGTAAACTGTTGCTCCTGTAGTCGTAAACCCGCTGATGGCTTCAAAGAATGAAGATGCAAAAGATATATCGGTATATAAAAACAGCGGTATGGCTCCGGCGACTCCAAGCAGTACCCAAAGCAGATTTACCACCAATATACTCTCTTTTATTTTTAAATCAAATTCATGATTTCTCAGCCACTGCCATACAGCAAGATTTACCAAAAAAAATAAACCGTCATAAAGCAAAAAATTTTCATACTGTTCTTTATATATAATGCCAATCAATGCATCAAGCAAAAAAATCACAGAAACAGTTATGCCTATAAGAGAAAGAATTTTCAACACATTTTTATAGTTCATAAATCCATTCTTTCACTTTAGAACTTATCTTTACCGCTGAAAATGCTACAATCAAATCATTTTCTTGAAGTTTAATCTTTTCTTTAAGGCTGTGCATCACGTTTTCTCGTATATAAAACACGCCTGATTCTTTTACATGTAAAGGTTTTATAACTTTGTCAATGAGTTTGGATGATGGAAAAACTTTACGCATAAAGACTACAGCCTTTGCTCCGCAATAACTTTTTTGAATAACAACACCGGTAGAACTAATCTCTTCCATAATTGTATTGTATGCACTCATTTTAGGGCCTCTGACTACTACTATGCCCAAAGAGTGCATCAGATTGTAATATTCCATTTCATTGTTAATAGCAACAACTTTTTTTATTCCGCTCTCTTTTGCTTCAAGACATTTTATTATATTGTACTCATCATTATTCGTAGCCGCTACAAAAATATCTGCACTTTCCAAGCCTTCGTCTTCAAAGATATCATGCGAACCATATTTGTAATTAATTATAGAAACTTTTCCCCTAAGTTCTTCATCTGCTATTTCACAAAGTTTTAAATCTTTTTCCACAAGTTTGACATCTTTGTCAACTTTGAGGAGTTCTCTTGCTATTTCGATACCTAGTTCACCTCCGCCAAAAACAACACATTTTTGAATATCAAGCATATTATCCAGATCCAGTTTTTGGCACACCTGCTTAATCTCCTTCTCATCACCGAAGAAATAGACAAGGTCATTAGGAAGTATTTCAATATTTTCATCAGGAATAAAAAAATCTTTCTTGCGCTCAATACCTACTATTTTAAAAACATCAGAATGTATAGTTTGAGGGAGGGTTATACTTGAAACCATTACAGAAATAAGCTTATACGGTGTATATTTAAAAAATTTTACATTATTGGCTTTTGGATATTTAAGAAGTGATGACACTGCCCTAGAAGCAAGCTTTAAAGGAAAAATAACTTTGTCAATATCAAGTTTCTTCTGAATAATTTGTTCTTGAAAAAAATATTTTTGCACTCTTACGAATTTTCTTTTTACATGTAAAGTAGCATCTACCATCATCGCAGAGACGAGATTGACATTATCAATATTTGTAACTGCTATAAACAGGTCGATTTCCTGACCTGTAAAACTCTTGTAGGTATTCGCATCTTCTACATCTCCCCGAAGCGGTAAAATATCCAAACTCTCTTGTATTCTGTCCAAAGCTTGCGAATTTTTATCAATTACCGTAACGTTATGCCCAATGCTTAGCGTTTTAGCAAGATTAAAACCCACTTTTCCGGCACCGGCAATAATAATATTCATACAACAGTTCCTTAAAAAAGATTAGCCAATTATATCACTATAGTCATATTTTTTGGTATCTATATAATATTTTTTTCCCACAACAATAATTCTCTCATCTTTTTTTGCACTCTTTTTAAACCTGGTTTTAATTTTTTTGATCTTTTTCTCTGAAAAATCATACTTTTTAAGGTGCTTATTTAAAGAAATGACTTTACTCGTCTCTACAAGTTCTGATTCAATCTCTGCTTCAATCTCTGCTTCAATTTCTGCTTCAATTTCTGCTTCAAGCATCTCTTCTTCTAGTGCTGTTTTCTGCGGTGCATTGAGCATAAATTGAGACGAAATACTGCTGAGAATATTTTTGAGTTGCTCATCTTTTTCTTTGTAGATTCTTTCTATCTTTTCACGTTCTTCTATAAGCATCTGCTCTTTTTGGTCTCTAAGGCTTCGTGTTTCACTTTCTAACGTATCTACACGTGACTGCAATTTTTTATTTTGTTCTTCAAGGAGTTTATAATATCTGTCATTATTTACTGCAGTGCGTCTGGGCTGAGCAGGTTTTCTTGCTCCTGTTTTCACCTGTTTCTCATCCACCATTACCATCTTCACGCCCTCTTGCAGCACACTTTGCAGTGAACCGCGTCTTATGCGGTTATGTATTGCCTCTTTTGAAACACCAAAATACTCCGCTGCATCATTTACACTCATTTTTTTCATCTGTTTTCCCTCTGCTATCGCATATTTTCAAAAACCAGAGGAGCTTCCCATTCACCCTCTCTTACCATTTTCATCACTTTTTGCAAATCATCAAGTTTTGCTCCTTTTACACGAATAGAATCTCCTTCTATTTGTGCATTTACTTTGAGTTTCATCTTTTTAATGTCTGCCGTAATTTTTTTGGCCTCTTTTGATTCTATATAGTCAACTATTTTAAAAGTTGCTTTACGTGTTGAGCCACTGGCATCTTCCACACGAAGTTCATCCAACACTTTTGATGAGAGTCCCTGTTTAAGCAGTTTTGCTACAACAATGTCTTTTAGGGCATCGAGTTTATTGTCACTTGAAGCTACAAGCACCAACACTTTATCTTTCTCTTTTAAATTGACTTCATAAGTAGTTCCCTTAAAATCATAACGATTTGAAACTTCTCTCTCTACCAAGTTAATAGCATTTTTCAAGTTTTGCATATCTATTTTTGCCGTTATATCAAATGAGTGCTCTTTTGCCATGGTTCACCTTTTTTTGTTTTAATTATAACATAGTTTGTTTGTTAGTAAAAAACACTAAATAAAAACTTGATACATATCATCAATATATAAAGAAAAAATTGCTATTATCTACACTATTTTTACATGTAGGTATTTTTATGCAAGAAAACGATTTGGAAAAAAAATTCAATAAACGCGAACGCTACAAAGCCAGACTTAAACCGTATGATTATTTTATCAAAGAGTTTGATACTATTGATTTTGAAAGTCTGGGTGAAGGCGATAGGTATTATCTGCAGGATTTCGGTATTTTTAATACCGATTTTTTGGAAGATGAATTTACCATCCGTGTCCGTGTTGCCGGTGGTAGAATCAGTACAAAACAGTTTAATTTTCTCGCAGACATAGTAAATGAATATGATTTAACCCTTGTTGTAACTGCGCGTGCAGGCTTTCAACTGCATGATGTCCAGGCTGATGATGTACATGAGCTTTTTAAACTTTTAAACGACAACGAGCTCATTACCTGGCAGAGCTTTGGCGATAATATCAGAAATATCGTAACCGATGTATATGATGGTGTGAATCAATATGCAAAAATCGAAGTCTACTCGCTTATAGAGCAGATGCAAAACTACATTATAAAAAATCCGAAATATGTCGGTATGCTGCCTCGCCGTGTCAGTATCGGCATCTCCGGAAACTCCGCCAATGTCAATTCATTTTTTGCAAATGACATCTACTTTGCATTGGCCAAAAAAAATAATATTTATGGTTTCAATGTCTATATGGGCGGAAAAAACACCGAAATAGCGCAAGACGCGGACATATTTTTACTTTATGAAGAAGTATTTGATTTTTTTACAGCCTTTGTTGAAACTTTTTATACGCATGGCTCACGATTTTCACGCTCAAAAACCAGACTTTTTTATATGATAGAAGAACTTGGTTTGGACAAACTCAAAGAGCTTATGGAGGATGTATATGGCAAAAAATTTAACCGTGCCGGCGAACTACAGCTCTTACATGGTGAGTTTAATGAGTTTGAAGTTTTAAATAATAATAAATACGCCTTTTGCTATCAAACAGATTTTGCACGTCTCTCGCCAAAAGAGATACGCAAAATCAGTGACTATGCTAACAAACACAATGCCGAAGTTCGTTTGGGTATTGACCAAAATATATACATTATCGGTATAGATGAAAAAGTGGCTCCTTTTGCCTCACCGGTTCTGAGCTCAACTATTGTTGCATGTGCTGGAAACCTTTGCCCTTACGCTGTTTGGAGCATTAAAGATGAGAGTGCCGAGTATCTGCCCTTAGAAAAAATCTATAAACATAAAATAAAGGTCGGGTTTTCAGGCTGTGCAAAAGGATGCGGACGCCACCGTCATACAGATATAGGGCTTATAGGGCTCAAAACAAATAACTTCGGAGACACAGACGGTGGTGCGAGAGTTTTTATAGGTGCAGAGCATGACAGCGGAGAGAGTGTGGCAAGACAGCTCTTTTCCATGGTGCCTTTTGTGCACTTAAAAGAGACAATAACACTCATTGTAGGGCTTTTTGAAAAAAGCAAATGTAAAAATTTTCAGTTGTACGCACATCATATTTTAAACAAATACTCTGAAGATTTTTTAAGTCTCTGGCATCTTTACAATCTTAAGAACAAAACATCGCTAACACTTCCAAAACAAGACAATGCCCTTACATGTAAAGAAGAAGAAAAACTGCTTTTTGAGAGTTTTGCAGACGTTGCACTTGTAGAAGATGATTTTAAAAAAACAGTGAGCGCTCTGGCAAAAGAGCTATGGACAGTAGCAGGAAAAGACCCCCACTACAAACCACCGATAAAAAGAGTTAATGTCAGATAGCGTGCTTAAAAGCTAGGACTCCCGTCAAATCCAAAACCGCCATCGAAGCTTTGCGTGAAACTTGGGTCTGCGTATCCTGCCATTGTTGACTTCATACGAAGTTTTTCTATGTCTGCTTTTGATGATATACCTTGAGGACAGACTAAAGTACACTCGTTGCACAAAGTGCAATCCCACACACCGTTTGTCTGAATGGTGTCTATCTTTTCTTTTGGTTGCGCTTCACGTTTATCACTCACATATTTCCAAACACCCGTAAGAGCAAATGGTCCTAAAAACTCTTCATTTACAGCATAAACAGGGCAGGCAGAATAACATGAACCGCATAAGATACAGTCACTCTGCAACGCATTTATTTTTTCATCTTCATGGGTAAGTTTTGCTTCTTTGTTATATGTTTGCAGCCATGTTTTTGCACGCTTTTTCGTCTCTAGAGCTTTATCCATATTGACAACCAAGTCCCGTATCACTTCGATATTTTTAAGCGGCTCTATTACATCGCCATCCTGCACTTTATAGGCACAGGCAAGGACCTCTTTTTCATTGACCCGCATAGAGCAGCTCCCGCACACAGAGCTTCGACATCCGCTGCTAAAAGCCAATGAATTGTCTTGTTCGGTTTTTATAGAGCTTAAAACTTCAAGCAAAGTGGCATCGGGCAACTCGACATCATACGCTACAAAATCTGATTCTCTTTTTACATGTACTTTCATTATCCCTATTCCTCTACCACAAAATGAGCGCCGCAGCTCTTTTTTCTTGCCAATGCACTCGAAACTACTCTCTCGCATATATCAAGCATATTTCTAAACTCTATAAATTCCATAAGGTTGGTATTATAAACTTTTGAAGTATCTTTGACGCCCATCAAAGGCAATTGTTTTTTTAGCAATTCTATCTCTTGCTTTGCTTCTTGAAGTTGGCTCTCTTTTCTTATGATTCCAACTTTTTTATAAAATAGCTCGCCTAATTCAGTACGTTTTTGATAAAAATCAATCTCATTTTTATACTCTATGAGTGCATCTAAAAAACTTTTTTCCTTTTTAAAATCAAAATCATTTTGGCATTTCTCATCACAAAATACAAAATTTGCAGCGCTTTTCCCCGCCTCACGTCCAAAAACAATAATCTCCAGCAAAGAGTTGCCCCCTAAACGGTTGGCTCCGTGGACTTTATGATTTGCGCACTCACCACAGGCAAACAAACCGCTCACACTTGTTTGTGATTTGTTATCAACCTCTATACCGCCCATTGTGTAGTGTGCAACAGCTTTTATAGGTATTAAATCTTTCACCGGGTCAACATTTTCATACAACAGTGCCAACTTTCTCTCTTGAGGCAGATTTTCATCTATAAACCTCTCTCCCAAATGGCGAATATCCAAAAAGACTTCTTCTCCTGCTACAATCTGCTCATTTATAGCACGGCTGACTTCATCTCGGGGTGCAAGCTCATTCGTAAAACGCTCTCCCTTGGAATTTAGCAGATACCCGCCCTCTCCTCTGGCACTCTCGCTGATAAGTATAGAAGAATTTTTGAGTCCTGTAGGATGAAACTGTACAAACTCCATACCAAGAAGCTTTGCCCCTGCTCTTGAAGCTGCAGCAATGCCATCGCCTGTTGAAGCCGTAGAGTTCGTAGAATATTTATCATAAATACGGGAATAGCCGCCCGATGCCAGTACAACACACTTGGCAAAATGGTGTTCAAGTTCGCCGCTTCTCATGTTGAGTATCAAAGCACCGCAAATGCTGCCGTCTTCTTTTGTCAGCAAATCAACTAGATAACGCTCACTGAACATCTCAACATCTTTTTTCAAACATCTCTCATAGAGTGTATGTAAAATTTTCAGCCCTGTATAATCCTGTGCATAGCAAGCTCGTGGGGCCGATGCTCCGCCGAGTCTTCTTTGAGCAATTTTCCCCTCCGGTGTACGAGAAAAGCAGACACCGATTTCATCAAGCCAAGCAACGGCATTCGGTGCTTCGCTGCACATGTAACGTACTGCCTCTTCGTCTGCTTCACCATGTGCGGATTTAAGCGTGTTTTGAATATGATCTTCTATAGAGTCATGGCTTACATTGCCTAAAGCTGCGTTCATTCCACCTTGTGCCATACAGGTCTGGCTTCGTGTCGGGTACTCTTTTGTGATGACCCGCACATCTGCGCCTGCATCTTTTGCAGCAAGTGCCGCGGTAAGTCCTGCCCCGCCTGAGCCTATGATTAATACATCTGTTTTCATTTGTTTTCCGTCAAACTGCTTTTTATATTTTCACATACACCGGCGATGAGTTTGTCTCTTGCTTCGACAGATGTCCATGCTATGTGTGGTGTCATATAGAGTCTACTTTTGTTCTTTACATGTAACAGTGGGCCTTCTAATGGTAGCGGCTCTTTTTCAAATACATCCAGACCAAAGAAAATATTTTTTTCATCTACAACCTTGGCAACTGCTGCTTCATTAATGATGCCGCCGCGTCCAAGATTTAACACAACTGCGCCCTCTTTACATATTAACAACTGTTCATAGTCTAAAAGATTCTTGGTTTTGTCATTGAGAGGTGCATGAATGCTTATAATATCGCAGCTTTTTAAAAGCTCATCAAGATTCATTCTTTGAAAATCCTCTGTACGGTTTACTCCGCTTGTAGAGTAGTAGCAGACCTCTGCGCCGAAACATTTAGCTATGTTTGCAACGCCTCTGCCTATTTCACCCAGACCGATGATACCCCATTTTTTACCCTTTATTTCAAAAAAAGGATGACTGACATCGGTAAAAATGCCGCTTTTTGAATACTCACCGTTTTTAACCACTTCATCATAATAACGCGAATGCCCTATAAGATAAAACAGCATTGAAAATGTATGTTGAATGACCGAATCAGTTGAATACCCGGCTACATTTTTCACAGCGATGCCCAACTCTTTTGCAGCTTTGAGGTCCACATTATTTGTTCCCGTTGCCGCCACACAAATGAGTTTAAGTTTCTTTGCATTTTGCATATGTTCACGCGTTATAACAACTTTGTTTGTTACTATAACCTCTGCTTCTTTTACTCTTACGTTAGTAAGCGATGCTTCTGTTGAATCAAAAACCTCAACTTCTCCAAATTCATTAAAGCAACTTAAATCCGTATTGCCAAATGTTATGGCATCCAAAAGCACTATTTTCATTCTCTTCCTTATTTGTTTTCTGACATTTCTTTTACCAATTTGGCATACTTGTCAAAATTCTTTAAAATAATATCGACAAGTTTAGGGTCAAATTGTTTTCCTCTTTGAAAAGCAATAAATTCTTTTGTCTTATTATCATTCCATTTCTCTTTATACACTCGCTTGGATAAAAGAGCATCAAAAACATCCACAATAGCAACTATTCTGGCAAATATAGGAATTTCCTCCCCTTTCAATCCGGCTGGATATCCTGTTCCATCATATTTTTCATGATGATAACGGGCTATTGTAGCAGCTGACTTTATTATACTTCTATCTGAATGTTTTAAAACTGTATAACCCAATTCTGCGTGAGTTTTCATAATTTTATATTCATCTTGTGTTAATTTACCGGGTTTAAGCAATACACTGTCTGATATACCTACTTTACCTATGTCATGCAGAGGAGATGTCATCTTAATCATTTTAACGTCCTCATCGCTTAAACCGTACTCCTTAGCAATCAAAGCACTTAATGTTGCCACTCTTTTTGTATGATTTTTAGTATCTTTTGAACGTATTTCTTCCATCTCGCCCATGGTAAACATCGTTTCACACAGGGTTTCTTCTATCTCCTTATTTAATTCTGCAAGTTCTTTATTCTTATTTTCCAATGCTTCTTCTTTAGAGATGACCATATGAGTAAAATCATTGATTTTTTCCGCCAAGGCTTCCATCTCTTTGACTTCATATTTTTCGGAATCAATCTCTTTTTTATATTTATATGCTTTTTTTCCGTCATCAATAATTCTCAGCAGAGGTTTGATTATAAAATTATCAATAAAACCAAATAAATTAAATATAACAACCAAGGCAAACAGTATAAGAATTGCTATGAAAATATATCCATAATGTATGACTAGATTTTGGTATTGTTTTATATCCATAGTAATTTCAATAGCCCCGAGCAAATCATTTTCTCGCACATGATGACACTGCAGACAATTTACATCATCATGAATTATTGCTAAGTAAGGGATGGTTGCTGTAATCTTTCCGTCTATATCATTCCATACAAAGGACGGCTGCTTGGAGGTTAAAAGATTTTTATCTGAAATATAGTTTCTTTCATTTTCTAATGTAGATTTTCCGAACTGCTTTACGACCGAAGCAGCTCTGTCTATTTTTATTGATTTAATATCATTTAGTGTTTTTATCTCTTGAAGAAAATATCCTCGTTTGTCCATAATGCCGGCTTTCATATGTGACGTTAATCCGGCTTCAACAACTTTTGCTACTTCGAATGCTTTATTCTTAACAGAATGCTTAAAAAACTCCCTGTAACTGAGAAAACTTATACTTGTAATAATCACTATGGCAAGAAGAAATATCTTGACTAAACGTTTAAAAGTTATATATTTAAGATTTTCTTTTTCCATAACCGTATTACCCTCTTTAGATATCTTTTATTTTACTAATGAGTTCTCGTGCTTTTTCTAAAGCTGCATCTACTTTGTCAAAAACCAAAGCTACTGCCAAACGGCGTCCTTTATGTGCTTCTGGTTTTCCAAAGACTCTTACAAATGAATTGTCACTAAAAAGGCTTTCATCCACCTCAACCACAGGAGCAAAATTGTGTTTTTCACTTTTAAATGCCGCAGATGCACCGTCACCGTAAAAAGTGAAACCTAAAGGCAGTCCCAAAACAGCGCGAAGGTGTAGTGCAAATTCACTCTGACTTTGTGTGATGAGCGTTACCATTCCAGTATCGTGAGGGCGTGGTGAGACTTCAGAAAAATAAACCTCATCGCCTTTTACAAAAAGTTCAACACCAAACAGTCCCTGACCGCCGAGACCGTCAGTTATCTCTTTTGCTATCTTTTGCGCATTTTGTTTTGCTGCTTCACTCATCTGCATCGGCTGCCATGAAAAGACATAGTCACCGTCACGCTGTTCATGCCCTATCGGCTCACAAAAAACAGTCTCTTTCCCGTTACGTGCTGTAAGCATTGTAATTTCATAATCAAAATCAACAAAAGCCTCAACAATTAACTCACTCGCATCACCGCGGGCTTCTTTTGCCTCTTCCCAAGAAGCGGGAATATCTTCTTCACTTTTCGCTATGCTTTGTCCATGCCCAGATGAACTCATAACAGGTTTCATCACACATGGAAAACCAAGCTCACGGGCAGCTTCGAGCATACCCTCTTGTGTTGTTACAAATTTGTAAGGTCCGGTTTTCAGACCTAAAACCTCTGCTGCAAAAGTACGGATGTTTTTTCTGTTCATTGTTTTGCTGACTGCATTTGCATTTGGAATTACATTGTAGCCTCTGTCTTCTGCGGCAAAAAGTGCATCAATGTTGATAGCTTCGATTTCAGGCAGAATATAGTCAGGTTTTTCACGATAAATAATCTCTAAAAGAGCATCTTTATCAAGCATATTCACAACATGAGAGCGATGTGCTACCTGATGAGCCGGAGCATTTTCGTATCTGTCAACTGCTATGGTTTCAAGACCTAAGCGCTGTGCTTCTATAATGACCTCTTTACCGAGTTCGCCGGAGCCTAAAAGCATAATTTTCTTTGAGTTTGATTTGAGTGGAGCTGAGAATTGCATGCAATAATTCCTTCAATTTGTATTGAAGAAATTATATCAAAATAGAGTTAAAATTACTGTTTTAATCCTATAAGCGTCTGAAGAAGCTGATCGGAAGTGGTAATCGTTTTACCGTTTGCCTGAAAACCACGCTGGATGATGATAAGCTGCGTCAGTGCTCGTGAAAGGTCAACATTTGATGCTTCAAGTGCGGCAGACTGGATAAATCCGCGACCTGCAGTTGCAGCCGTTCCGATAATAGGATCTCCAGAGTTGGCAGTCTGCACGTAAACATTACCGCCTTCGGTTGAGAGTCCTTCATTATTTGTAAACTTCGCCATTCCGATTTGTGCCAGACCAAAAGAACGACCATTTGAAAATGAACCAACTAAAGTACCGCTTTGATCGATTCTGATTCCAACTAAATCACCACCGGTATAACCATCTTGGCTTATTCCCGAAGTAGCTGAACGTGAATCAAAACTCGTCATACCGTCAAACTTGTTAGCCGTACCAAAAGAGAGATTAACCTGCTGGTCAGGTGCAGAACCGTTGTTTCCTGAAAATGAAACATTTGGCGGATTATACGTTGCAAGTGAACCGTCATTATTAAATCTTATTGAACCTTTTTTCTCATATGTTGGGGCAATTGTGTCAATTGTTGCAGGCTCTGGAACAGTTATTACTATGCTCCAAGTAGAACCTGTTGTTGTATCAAGTGCTGTTTTTCTAAACTCCATTCTGAGTGTATGTTTTGAACCGAGTGAATCAAAAATATCAATTGAACTAGAGTGTGTCGCCGCATTAAAAGCCTGTGAAAATGCTTTACCGGTCGTTCCTGCCGCTAAAACAGTATTTAATGCTTCCATATTTCTTGTAAAGCGTGTATTTTCAGTAATACCAGACCCCGATATACCGGTTACTTTGAAGTTCAAATCTATACTTCCGGAATCTGTGTTAGAAAGTTCAATTTTACCTTGATCATTTACAATTACTTTAATACCCGTAGCACCTGCTTCTGAATTAGCTTGATTTTCTAAAGCTTGACGAAGATCTGCTATGGTTGTAAACTCTTTATTTGAACCGGCAACTACTGTAGGACTTGCAGAATTATAGCTATATTTATATGCTGTTGTATCATCTTCAGATGCGTCAAATGGGTTATTTGCTCCTGTTACAGAAGCAATGTCAATATTATGTGATGCCGAAGAGTTACCATTTGTGTTGGTTAGTACAATCTTATTAGAACTATCAATAGTAGCCGTAATCCCTGTTGTTGCAGTCAAGGCATTAATAGCTGCTGCAGTTACTGAAGCATTCTGTGCGGCAGTATTTGCTGCTAAAATTGTATATGATGCTGTCGCTGTTGCTGGCGAAGAACCAGGATCAAGATTAAATACTATTGTTTCCGCCTCATCTGCCGCAAGTGCAGTATCTGAACCTTGTGCACTATTTGTTGAAGTTGATGTTGAACTTATAAATGAAGCCCAAACTCCTTGTCCGTCTTGAAGGGAAAATGCTTCTCCAGATTCATTAAACATTACACCAACATTGCCTGACTCTATAGGGTTTCCATTTCCATCAATAGCGGGGAGTGCTGGATCTGTTGGCGCACCTGTTGGAACTTGATATGCCGGAGAAAAGCTCTCAACTATAGCACCGGAATTGAGGTTTGCCTTAAGCACAACTTCTTGTGTAGGTTGTGCCGGTGTTGTAAGACCCGGAGCAATATTAATATTTTCAATCGGTGCAGTAGAATCCACTTTTCCCGTAACCGGATCACGAAGCCACCCTTGTGCTATAAAACCGTTGTTATCAACAAAGTTTCCGCCTGCATCAAATTTAAAGTCACCTGCACGTGTATATTTGTATGTATTTCCGCCATCGGGAGAGATGATGAAAAATCCGTCACCCTGAATTGCGACATCCGTATTTTTATCTGAATTTTGAATAGAGCCTTGAGAAAATATACGTGTCATAGAACTCACAGTAGAACCAAGTCCGACCTGAACAGGATTTTTACCGCCAAGCTGTCCTTGAGGAGCCGTAGCGATTGCCTTTGTCTGAGCTAAAAGGTCTGAAAAGTTTGCACGGGAGTATTTAAAACCCACTGTATTTACATTGGCAATATTATTTGATTCCACATCCATCGCAACTTGATGCGATTGTAGTCCGGAGACTCCGGAGAAAAGTGATTTTAACATATCTTATCCTTTAATTTATTTCATAAATTTAAGGGAACCTCGTCCACTTTATTTATGACGTTTTCAGGAGTAATCCTGACAACTACGCTAACACTTGGTTTCGCTCAGCGCGAAGCTCAAAAACAATTATGTTTTTTTAATTATTTCAATAAGAAAATATAGCATGAATTGTTCCAACTTTGAAAAGCTTTCTTATGCGTCCATATTTAATGCTTTTTGCATCATTTGGTCTGCTGTGGTGACAGATTTTGAGTTTGCATCATAGGCACGCTGAAGAATTATCAGCTCAGTTAACCCGTAACTCATTTCAATATTGGACCCTTCAAGCTTAAAGTTTGCCATATTGGTACCTATAATATTCTCACCTTTTTCATCTTTAAAAAAAAGAGCTTTACCACTATTGGTAGATTCTTGAAATCGTGTTCCGCTTATTCTATTTAACCCTTGATCGTTTTGAAAATGATATACTGCTATTTTTCCAACACTGCTTTGCATACCGTTTGTAAATGTTGCAATAACCTCACCATTTTTATTTATATCATACCCTTGTAAATCACCACCTATAGTACCATCTGCCGTACTTGAAGCACTAATAGGAACATTTGAAATTGAAACAACACCATCAAAATTATTTCCTAAATCAATACTCACTGGAGCTCCATTATTATCAATTGTTGTCAAAGTATTTGATATTAAAGCTCCTGATGCATCAAATGAAACCTGTCCAGTTTGGGTATCATAGAGCTTGGTACCATCTAATGATTGTGTTTTTGCAACAACATCCCATTGTGTACCGGGAGGTGTTTGTATTTGAGATAACGAAAACTCTAATCTCAAATCATTTTTATTATTTTGCGGGTCTACAACACTAGCGCTCATTGTTCTTGTAAACGGTTCTGTTCCAAGATTTCCAATAAATTTTGCATTAGATGTTGCTTCAGGAGGAAAAGTAAGAGACTTTGGAAAACGAAGCGGTTCTTGTTCAACGACATCTTTTAATTTAACTTCTGGAAGCTGTTCAATCAATACATCATTATCACTTATATTATTACCCATCGTCCCCAATACATGAAAGCCATCTTGCGTAACCAAGTCATCATCTTTGTCAAAAGTAAAGTTACCATCACGCGTATACAAAGTATTCCCATTTCCCTTAATACCAAACCATCCATCCTCAAAGAGTGCCAAATCAGTACTCTTATCTGAAATCATAAATGAACCTTTTTGCTGTACCATAGGAGAGGCTTGAAGTTGAGAACCGACACCTATACTACTGTTACTTGGAGTACCTAATGTATCTGTTGACAACATATTTTCAAAAAGAGAAGAAAATTCATAATCATTGCCTCGAAACCCTATTGTATCAATATTTGCCATATTATCAGAAACAATGTCAATACCCGTTGAATTGGTTTTTATACCGGATATCCCTGTGTAAAATGCCTGTGTCATCATGGTAAAACCTCTAATAGACTTCTTTGATGTTATCTAACGGTACATAGTTAGAACCTACTTTTACCAGAGTATTTCCCTGATCAAAGCGAACTGATTCAATGGGGTATGCCCCGAGTCTTGTTTGCTGCGCTACACCGTTTGCATCACTGTATTGTGCATTTACATGATATACTGCGCTGTCTGCCTGATTGCCTAAGCTGTCTGTTCCATCCCATGTAAACTGATACACTCCTGCTGGATTTGTTCCTACATTTAAAGTTTGTACAGTCTTACCATCTGCATCTGTTATAGAAACAGTGCCTTGTTCAACTGCATTTGGAAAATAAACTTCAAAAGTGCTTTGTGTTCCCTTATCATGTGCGATGGCATCACTGCCAAGGTCTGCCGTTTTACCGATAGCTGAGATTGTCGAGAACTGTTGTGCATTCCCTAAAGAAGCTGCTAATTTTTCCAATGCAGTTTTCGTGTTATCCGCTGATTCCAAAGAAGCAAGTTGCGATGTTTGTGTTAGAATTTTTTCAGTATCCATAGGCTCAGTTGGGTCTTGATACTGAAGCTGTACTAAAAGCAGCTTCATAAAATCATCTTTTCCAAGTACACCTTTTGGATTACTCTCACTTGAAGTTGCAGCTGCTAAAGCCGAACTTGTTGCCGATGTTGCATCTATTGCCATAATATATTCCTTTTATGCGTAGTGTGGAACTATAATTTCTAAAGAGCTTATCACTTCTTCATGACTCTCTTTTGATTCAAAATAGTTATACTCTTCATCAGCTCTTTGCTGATTTTGCCTTTGCTGTTCTTGCTGTCCGGCTTGAGAATTCTCACTTTGGGCGTTGCTGTTAAAGTTCAAAGAAGCATTATTTATTCCATTATTGTTAAGCTGTGCTTTCAAATCATTTGCATTCATGGCCAAAGTATTGATTGCCGTGTTGTTTGAGCTGAGGTTTATATGCAGGTTTTTGCCACGTTGCACTATGGTTAGGTCTACTTCACCGAGTCTTTGCGGATTAAGCTGTACTTTTACTCTTGTAAATGGCGATTTGTAATCTTCGATTGCCGATTTTACATCCTGAGACAAATACTTTACCATCTGTTTTGCTTCATGAAGTTTCACTTCAAAACTGTCTGCTTTTGAGACATTCCATCCATCTGTTTTTGTCTGTATATCACCATCATCACTCACGTCATTTTTTAAAAGTGATGCCAATGACTTATCTACTTCTTTTGTCGCTTGCGGTGCAATTACTTTGGCTGTTGCCACTGAAAAATCAGCCGTAAGTCCAATGTCATTTTTTGATACTTTTTCCCCACGCAGCAATAATTGCAAAGTCTCATCTGCTTTTTGCTTTGGATTTTTTTGTGCTGTTAGGTTATTGACTTTCGTACTTACAATCTGCTGAGTCGTAATTTCCGGTGCAATTGTGTTTTGAGCTTTAAATAAAGGGGTAAGCTTTACTTCTTGTTTTACCTGCTGCGTATTTTTAACTGTCTCTTTTTTTGCCATATCCAGATTTTCTTCTGTTGTATCTATCTCTTGTGTTTTTACAGTATGTACTTTGTGTGTTTTTACTTTAATTTCAACCGGCAACTCTTCATTCTCAGGAACCACATCCTGCTTGACTTCTTTATTTACATGTAAAGGTTCTTTTTGCTCTTTTTGGGGTTTTGTGGTTTTACTGTTCGCCTTTACATGTAAAGGTTCTACACTTTTTATACTTGCCTTTGGTATTTGAGCTTTAACCTCTTCAAGCGTGATTTTTGAAATGTCGATACCTATTTTTTTTGCAACCTGAACAAGCCCGCCCAGTGTTTTTGGAATGGCATCAATTTCTGCTTTTTTAAACCCTTCGCTCTGCACAATTTTATCTTTTAAAAACTGTTTAGCCTGTTTTATAAGAACCTTCAAATCCTCGGGTGTCATCGCTGCACTTACTTTAGGATCAAGTTCAAGACTCTCAAGTTCTATCATATCTTGCATATTTTGAGTAGAAAGTAGATTCGCCGGAGCTTTTTCATCTTTAAGTGCGAGAATTAATGAGCCGTTTTGAATAATTTTATCGTCTAATTCCTGAGTCCCTTTGAGTAGTGCCGAAAAAGAAAGTGCTCCCTCTTTTTGCTCTGTTGGCGCTATATTTAAAGGCGGTAATAAAGAAGAAGTCTCTTTTTTTATATCCAATGAAATCATTCTTTGCTCCTGTTCTTCTAAAAAGAATTTTAAAAAATACAGCACTTATTGTTCCATGATGTTTAATATTTTAAAAGAAGTGTCGATATTAGGAGTATGAAAAGTATATTTTTTACGCTCTTACCATTATTAGTATCTGCAGAAACGATATATGCCGCAAAAGCTTCCAAGCAAAATATTGAAGCGATGCATAACCCCAAAATAAAGTGCAGATGGGTGTGCGATAAAAAGATTTATAAAGAGCAAAAAATATCTGAAGCTGTCTCTTTTTACAAAAACTCCAAATATTATAAATTCAGCAAGAAAAAATTTTAGTAATCTCTGGTAAATCTATCGAGACAGTGCAGTTCTTTTTTGAAAAAAGTGCTAACACTGTCTTGCATATTTTCAAGCAGAGACTTAGAAGTTTCACCGTCTACGGGATAGCTGAGTAAAAAAGAGCCTAAATGCTTGGCAAAAAAATCATCAAACATCTTTTTTACAATTTCTGCTCCATATTTATCTGTATATGGCAGTACAAAGAAATAATCGCCTCCGCTGTTTGCGATAGAGTCAGATGAACGCAGTATTTCAAGCAAAGAGGCATCCACTACACTTTGCTCAATCCCTAAAAAATCGCAATACAGCAGAGTGAAACTCTCAGCACGATTTTCATCCAATCGGTCAGATATTCCGATGTTCAAATCTACCAAATTCTTAAAATTATCAAATGAAAAATGCACCCCTGCCATATTCAATTCCTTATGCCAAAATTTTCTTTAGTATAACAAAAAAACTATTTAATCAGGTGTGCAAAATCTTTTTTGTTTTTATATCCCATAATCTTTGTAAATTTTGTATCATCTTTATAATCAATAATATAGGTAACAGGCACAATAGGTGTTGTAAACCTCTTTGGCAACACTGCTTCTTCACGGTTAACAATTAAAGGAATAAAACGCTTGTGTATATCTGTGTTTATTTTTTCTTTGGCAAGTACTTTTTTTTCCAATTTTCTGCACCACGGACAGTAGTTTGTTACCTGTACCATCAGTATAGGCTTCTTCTCTTTTTTTGCTTTGGCAAAAGCTACACTATACACAGTTTCATATCCGTAATCTCTTGCAAAATCTTTGTAAGACTGTGCAAAAGAGAGTGTTGCTAAAAGTGCAATCAGTAGTAATTTTCTCATTCTTCATTATCCTCCATGTAAGAGATACTCCACGGTATCTATTATATCTTCATCCATATTTTCAATCTCTGAAATATCGCATTTTACGTAGGTGAGCGCAAAAACCTCTTCACCATCATCGAGTCTTTTGACATCTTCACCGACTAAAAGTTTAGTTCTTAGTACCAGTTTTTTTCCAACGGCAACACGATCTATAACAATAGCCATAGCTCTTTGCGAATATTCTTTTGTATTGATACCGAGTTCATCGGTGTATGATTTAAGTATTTTTGTGATTTTTACTTTATATTCGGGCGGTACTTTGTCTGTGTGAATTTCCACCAGAGGGTAAGCGCTTTTAAATTTGGTTAGAACAAAAGGTGTTTGTGCAAAAATAAGCGTATATGTAAAGAATGCTAGCAATAAAATTTTCATAACATTTTTTCCTTCTTAGTCGCTGAGGGTTACTAATTCACCTCTTTTGAGTTTCGCAATTTTTCCTCGAAATTTTCGAATATAAAAGGCTTTTTCCTCAAAACTGATATTTGAAGCAATGTTGACTTTTTTCAATTCTCTTTCATAATATTTTGTCAAAAAAGTAATCAGTTCTGCATTTAAGGCTTCTTCGTCTTTGAGCGAAGTGATAGTATCATCTACCATTATAGCCATAACTTCCGGTGCATCTTGCTTACCCTGCAAAACTAATGAAAATTCATAAGAGTGAAACTGCAGCAGACTCGGGTCAATTACATCCAAAACCTGCTCAATATACTCGGGTTTTTCTAAAATCGTTTTAATTAAAGCAAGCTCCCACATATCTCTATGCGCACTGTTTCTTTGTTGTGGTATATTTTGCCTGTTAGTGTTTGTTTGGGTATTCAGCTTCAAGAGTGATGGAGAAACACCAAGTCCTCCTAAACGTGAGGCAAGATAGGTTTTATACTCCTCTTGAAGTATGGGTGAAAGTGTTTTAAGATAGGCTATACCCTCTTGCATACAGGATTCTTTTGCTTTTGGATCTTTGAGATTATAAAGTGAAAGAATTTCATCAAGTACAAATTCTATAAATGGTTTTGCTTCTCGAAACATATTACTCAACTCTTCAACACGCCCCTCTTTAACCATGTCGGCAGGGTCAAGTCCTCCGCTAAAGACAACAACTCCTCCGTTAAAACCCGAAGCACTTAAAAGTTTTGAGGCTTTGAGGGCTGCAGCACGCCCTGCCTTGTCTCCGTCATATGCCATCACAACACGAGGAGATCCTTTTCGAAGTAGTGGCAGATGTTCATGTGTCAAAGCCGTTCCAAGTGTTGCTACGGCATTATCAAACCCGGCTTGGTGCAACATAATAACATCAAGATAACCCTCTGTTATAATAATCTCCTGCTTTTTGTGTAGACTCTGTTTTGCCAGATGGTAGGCATACAAAAGACGTGATTTATTAAAAAAAGCAGTTTCGGGAGAATTTACATACTTAGCCTGATGCCCGGTTATAGTTCTGCCGCCAAAACCGACGATGCTGCCGTTTGCAGAAAAAATAGGAAAGGTTATCCGCTCAACAAAACGTGCATAGGTCTGGTTGCGTTCTTGATTGTAACCGACCACCCCCATATCTATCGCTTCTTTTATAGAAAATTGCTGTGAGCGTATATAGTTGAGTGTTGCCTGTGACTCGGGAGCATACCCTATACCGAATTTTTCTATACTGCTCTCATAAATACCGCGCTCTTTTATATAGTTCAGTGCCGTCTGGTTTTTACTCAGCAGCATTTGATACCATTCATTGAGTTTGTCCATAACCTGTGAGCGTGGTTTGTTATGTTTGTTATCGGTGTAGGTAAGTGTAAAGTTATAGGAATCTGCCAGTTTTTCCAAGGCTTCTGGGTAGTTAAGCTTTTCATACTCCATAACAAACTTCACACTGTCACCGCCGGCTCCGCAGCCGAAACAGTGGTATATCTGCTTTTGCGGGCTTACTACAAATGAGGGGGACTTTTCATCATGAAACGGGCAAGGGGCTTTAAAATTACCGCCTGCTTTTTTAAGCTCTATATAGTTGCCTACTACATCAACAATATCAAGTCGTGCCTTGAGGGCTTCTATAGAGTCTTGGGAAATCATAAAAAGATTATACTCGCACTTTGGTTAAAATTTCATATATCCATTAACGTGGCATATTTGTCATAATCACGCAACAAGGTCAGCGAAAAGTCAGCATCGGCTAACTTTTCTCCTTTTCATAAAAAAGCAGATATGTTGATGGCAGTATCAGCAATGTGAGTAGTGTTGAGCTTATAATTCCTCCTGTTATAACCACCGCTAGAGGGTACTGTATCTCACTTCCCACACCTGTCGCATATAACAACGGTAAAATTCCAAAAAGTGTTGTAAATGCTGTCATAAGTACAGGTCTTAAACGCAGCAGTGTTGCATCTTTTAAGAGTATCTTCAAATCTACATCAGGATATTTAGCACGCAGTTCATCTATAAAGCTTACAAGTACAATACCGTTGAGTATCGCAATGGCAAAAATTGCCAAAAAGCCCACTATAGCTGAAACCGACAAATATATACCGCCGATAAGCAGTGCGATAATTCCACCTATAAAACCAAACGGTACGTTTAAAAGAATAATCATCGATTTTGTAAGAGAATTAAATGCCGTATAAAGCAGTAAAATCACTAAAAAGATTGTAATAGGGATGATAATCATCAGCTTTTGTGTTGCCTCTTGCATATTTTTAAAATCACCTGCCCAGCCTATGTAGTATCCTGCAGGCATTTTTACTTTTTCTTTGATGATTTTGTCTGCTTCGGCAACAAATGAAGCCATATCACGGCCTTCAACATCCATTGAAACAACCATATAACGGCTCAGATTTTCTCTTTTTATAAAAGAGGCTCCCTGAACAATTTTTATGTCACACACATCTTTGAGTCTGACAATATTTCCGTTTTTAGAACGCAGTGTTACATTTTTTATAGAGTCGATGTCTTTTTTTGCTCCCTGCACTTTGGCAACAATAGGGAATCGTTTAATGCCCTCTAGCTTTTGCGTAATACCCTCTTCTCCGATACCGTTACGAATAATTTGCATCACCTCTGCAACACTGATACCATAACGTGCAAGCGAGAGATAATTTGGAATGATTTGGATTTGCGCCTGACCAAGCTGTGTCTCTACTTCCATTCTTTCAAGTCCATCTACATGTTTAATTGCACTCTGAATATCTTTGGAAATTTTATCAAGCACTTTTTGATCATTTCCATAGATTTTTATAGCAAGTTCTGCTTTTACACCTTCGAGTAACTCTTCTATTCTCATCGCAATCGGCTGTGTCGGCACAAACTGTACAAAAGGAAATTTGTGTTCCAAGTCTTCACTCATCTCTTTGGTTAAAAGTGGTAAATCTTTAATGTTTGGTTTTAAAGTGAGAAGGATTTCCATATAATTTGGCTGTGCTGTTTCTCCTTTTTCACTTCGTCCTATCATCGCTAAAACTGATGAAACATCATCAGGATATTTTTTAAGTATATAACTCTCTACCTCTTTTGAAACATCAAGTGATTGAGAAAGTGCTGTTCCAGGGATAGCAATGACTCTATACATGATGGACTCTTCATTAAGTGTAGGTAAAAACTCACGCCCCTGTTGCGTAAGAATGTATGCAAGTACTATAAAAACAACACTAACTACAGCTAATATCTTCTTGGCATTATCAAGAGCGAATATCAAAGCAGGCGTATAGAACTTTTTAATAGATTTCATCACAATATTTTCAGCTGATTTTGTCGGTTTTAAAAGCATCAAAATCAAAACAGGCACTAAAACAAGAGCGACTAAAAGAGAACCAAGCATAACAAAAACAATGTTCAATGCCATAGGCGTGTAGAGTTTTCCTGCAAGTCCGTCAAGTGAAAGTAGCGGAATAAATACTGCAGCAATAATTAATACAGCAAAAGTTACTGGTTTAGCAACACCTTTTGCAGCTTCACTTACAACTGTTAATTTATCTTTCTCCGGTTCATCATGTAGCAGTCTAAAACTGTTCTCTACGATAACAATAGTACCATCAACTATCATTCCCACGGCGATAGCCAAACCGCTTAAACTCATAAGGTTTGCTGAAAGATTGTAATAATCCATGAGTAAAAATGCAATGAGCAACGAAAGCGGAAGTGATATAATAACAATAAAAGCACTACGCAGTTCAAACAAAAATAAAAAGAGCACAATAGCAACTAAAATTACACCACTTAAAAGTGCTGATGTCATAGTATTCACCGCTTTATGTGTTATTTCTGTTCTGTCATAAATTGTAGAAATTTTTACACCTTCAGGCAGTGCCGTGTTTACTGTTGCAATTTTTTCCTTTATTCGCTCAACCACTTTTGCTGCATTAGTAGCTGTACGTTGGAGCACCATACCCATTACGGCTTCTTTGTTATCTATACTCACCGCACCAAATCTTGGAGCAACCCCGGGAGTAACACTTGCAACATCGCCAATAGTAATAGCCTGTCCTTGAGTCGGTTTTACTACCGTGTTTCTAATATCATCGAGTGTTTTATACAGACCTGCACCACGGATGAGATACTGCTCACGATTAAATTCTAAGTACTGTCCTCCGGCTGCCTGATTAGACTTTTGTAAGGCTTTGACTATATCATCATAGGTGATGCCAAAATCCTGGAGTTTTTTTGTGTCAATCAAAACATTGTACTGTTTCTCATCACCACCCCAGCCTATGACCTCTTCAACACCGCTGACACTTTTAAAAAGCGGCTTGACGATGTACTCCTGCATCTCTTTAAGCTTTTGAAGGGAATATTTCCCTGTTGTATCTTTAACTTCATACCAAAAAACCTGCCCAAGACCTGTTGTATTTGGTCCCAAAACCGGCTTTCCCCATCCTTTTGGAATATCTACATTTGAGAGACGTTCTGCAACAAGCTGTCTCAAAAAATATATATCCATATCATCTTCGAAAAAGACCGAAACATATGAAAGTCCAAAGATAGAATTTGACATAATAAGCTTCACCCCTGCCATACCCGAAACTGCAGATTCTATAGGATAAGTAATGAGCTTTTCTATATCTTCAGCAGAATTACCCGGGCTTTCCGTATAAATTACAACCTGTTTAGGCGTAATGTCCGGGAATGCATCTATAGGAATCTGTGTATATGCCCTGTAACCAGATACTGCAATAGCAATAAAGGCAACAAGTACTAATAGTTTATATTTGAGCGAAAGCTCTATGAGTTTATCCAACATACGACACTCCTAATCCCCATCGCCAAGAGATGATTTTAGTAGTGCTGATTTTACATAATAACTTTCACCACTCACATACTCTTGTCCTAACTCTAAACCTTTTACACCGACATATTTATCATCTTGTGCAACTATTTCAACAACTTGCGGTGCGTATGGAACTGAAATCTCCTCTTCCTCTTCACCTTTTTCTTCTTTTTTCTCATTGCCACCCAGGTGGTCTCTCTCTTGAGCTTTGCTCAATTCACCTTGATCTTCTTCACTTGGAACAAAAACAACCCATTCGTTATTAAAAAACGAGAGTGCTGATTTTTTTACAGCGACATAACTTCTTGCATCTGCAAAATAAATCGTTGCTTTGACATACACATCAATAAAAAGGTCATCTACCTTTTGATCAACACTTGAAAGTACAACAACCCTTTGTGTTGTTTCATCTACTTTTGGCATAATCTGTGTTGCATGCGTAATAATCTCTTTGCCTGCATAGTCCACTACAATTGTGTCTCCAATTCGTGCTTTTGTAGCATACTCAAGCGGTAAATATGATTTTACGTAATAGGCTTGATTCTTTACGATTGAAACAATCGGTTCATTAGATGATACAGAAGAATGTAGAGGTTTTAAAAGTGCAGAAACACGCCCGCTGCTATGTGCATACAAAATAAAATTAGCTGTTGCTTTTTTTAATTTTTTTATATCTATATTTAAAGTCTCTAACTGTGACTGTAATGCAGTCAAGTCTGCTGCAATTTCACTCGTTTTAATTGCCTCGGCATTGAGACTCTGCATTGATGTAAGTCCTTTTTTATAGAGCTTTTTAATCGCTTCATAATTTTTTTGTGCTGCTTCGTACTGTTTTTTTAGTGCAATATAATCTGCACTCATTTTTGATACTTGTATAGACTCTATAAGAGCAATTCTGTCCCCTTTTTTTACATCCTGAGCAGGCTTTACAAAATATTTTTCTAAATGTCCGCTCACTAATGAGCTAATGGACTGCTGTGCGTTTGAGAGTTGTATTACCTTTGCATTTAGCTCTACCGATTTTTTAAAACTGTGCATCTGTGTTTTTGCTATTGGAACTTCTGCTGCGAGTAAAACTGACCCGAGTCCTAACAGTGCTATTAATATTTTATTCATTATATTCTCCTACTTCATAGTTATAGATAACTATATTTTTATTTATTTTATTTTGAAGAGTTATCTCTTTTTCTTTTGTTTGTATCATCTGATTTTTAATGTTTTGCAATTCCAGCAGGTTAATGCTTGCGATTTTATAGCCATCTTCATACATTTTCAACAACTCTTTTTGAGAGTTATATAATTTTTGTGTTGAACTAATAACACTCTGCAAAATAAGTAATTCCTTTTTTAAACGCGTAAGATTACTTGAGAGAATTATTTTTTGATTTTGAAGTAAAAACTCACTCTCTTTTGCCTGTAGTGCGGCAATGCGCTTTTCTTCTTTTTTTGTATTAAAAACGGCCAGTGGAATATCTACTCCGACTCTGGCGATACTTTGATCCGGCTCTGCTTCATATTCCGCATATAAGTTCATCCATTCTATTTTATTTGTATTAAGCTTGGCCTTTGCCGATGAAGAGTTTTGTTGAGTTTGCAGATAATGTAACTCTGCGGAATTGTTTTGTGCTTCTTTTACTGCTCTGTTTGAGAGTTTAAAAACATAATTATCATCCAAAGCTTTTTCATCTTCTAAACCTGAAAAAGCCAAAAGTTTATAATAACTTGCTATTTGCATTGCCTTTTTTTCATCGAGTGCATTTTTACTGCCTGCAAGATCTACTTTTGCCCGAAGATATTTCACCTTTGCCGTAGTACCTGCTTCATATCTTTCTTTAGTAATGGCAGCAATATTTTTTGAGATTGCAAACTCTTCCTTAGCTAAATGAAATAATGCTGTCTGTGTTATGTACTCATTATAAAGCAGAGAAAAAACTTTCACAAATTCAGCACGCTTAAGTGTTACTAAGCCTTGCGCTTCTTCTTTTGTTGCGACTGCTAAGTTTGCTCTGTCATCACCAACACCCCATAAACGGATGGGTTGAGAAAGTGCTGCTCTGTAACCTGCTTTACTTTTACCGATATCAGGACTAAACTGTGACGCTTCAAGTGAAAGTGTCGGGTTTTTATATCTTTGTATCAAACTTGATTGCTCATCCGCGCGTTTGACTTCTAAGGCATTTGCTTTAAGATAAGGTGATGTTTGCATGGCATCTTTTAACAAGCCCTCATAATCTTGCGCTTGTAAGTTCCAAACAATAAATGGAACCAATAATAATCTTTTCATCTTTTTCCTTTTTTTATACAGACTTATAGTCTGTGGAGTTAATTTTTTGCGTAAGTGTAAATTGAAATAAATTAGGAGTTGATAGGGGGTTTTAAAAAGTTTTTCGTGGAGTTGTATTCATATTTTTTGTTATTTGCATACGGTTTTGCAGCAAAATTTTCGCGTGAAAGTATTACATTTGTTTCAGGAAGAATAAAAGCAATATGAAAAAAGTGATGCATATGACAAATATCATCTTCTGCTATATCATTTTTAAGATTATCATTAATATCATGTACATACTCACTCACATGACACGAGTGTGTGTCATGTGCTTCTATTACATAAGCATGTACTATATTGAAGCTCATGGACAAAAGTAAAAAAAGTGTGAGCAGTCTGTTTTTCATAATTTTATTATACCCTAAGCTGTGCAGCAACTGCCGTCACTGCACTCTTTATCTTTAAAGAAATATGGTTTTACGACATAGTAAAGTACAAATCCCCAAAGTATAAATGTTGAAGCCCAGGCAATCAAACCTGCATGCTCATCCATATGTACCAGCTCTTTGACATTGACATCACGAAACAGATAATCAAGTCCGAGTCCAAAAACAATAGAACCGATAATGATAGTTCCCAAATAGATATAGAGTGTTCTTGTACCTAACATTTTTTTCACAACACCGATTGTGACGGTATTTGTCGCAGGTCCTGCGCTTAAAAAGACAAATGCAGCTCCAGGACTTACACCTGCAAGCATCAATCCTGCCGCAATCGGCAGGGATGCTGTTGCACATACATACATCGGTATGGCAATAGCAATCACTATAATATAAGAGAGCCAGTTATACTTGATGAGTATCTCGCTCAAGTTATCCGGAACGGCAACCGTTATTAAAGCACCGACAAGTAGACCGACGAGAAGCGGCGATGCTATATCTTTTAAAAGTGTTGTAAACGCATAAGAAAAAGCACTCTTAACCATACAGCTTTTTTTATCATTGCAATTCTCACCGCTGCAACAGCTGCCCTCACTGCAGGCTTCTTCATTTGAAGTTGTTGCAACAGCCGAAAAATTCATAACCGATGCATTATTTGTCGGTGCAGCCATACTAAATGCAGGTTTTTTCTGCACGGTTTCTTCTTTTTCTTCATGTGCATAAATATTAGAGAGAATTCCTGCAATAATAGAGATAATCATCGAAGTAATAACCCTGTAAATAGTAAAAACCCAGCCAAACATTCCATATGTTGCCAACATAGAGTCAATTCCCGTAATCGGCGTAGAAATTAAAAAAGAGAGGGTTGAACCATTGCTTGCTCCGCTCTTTTTAATACTTGTCGCCAAAGGAATAACCCCGCACGAACACACAGGCAGAGGAATACCAAATATCGTCGCCTTGATAACGGAAAGTATAGAATTTTTACCCAGATGATTTTTTACAATACTGTCAGGTACCAGCTCATGTAAAAACCCCGCAAATATAAGCCCGAATAAAATATAAGGTGCCATGGCATTGCTTAAATCAACCAAGGCAGAGAAAAAGAGTGTAATATATTCCATCATAAACCTAGTGTGTTTGAATTTTTACGGCACCGCATTTTCCTGCACCGCACTTCATATTTTTATTTTTCATTTCACACATTTTACCGCCCATTGAGCCACCCCAAGAGCCTTTAAAATTATCATACAACCATGAAGCAACAGCCGTTCTTTCTTCTTTGCTTAAGCTCTTACCAATCGGTGGCATCGTTCCAAAACGTTTATATGCCATCGGCATACAAAATCCTTTCTTTTGTGAAGGGTTTTGAATATAATCATCAACAAATGTAATGAACTCTTCACGAGATTTAAGCATCATCTTTAAACGTTTTGAGACCATTGGCATCGGCGGCGCTTTCATATCACTTTTTTGCATTTTTTGCATCATCTTTTGGCGCATTGCCATTTTCTCTTCTTTTGAAGCATTTTGCATTTTTTGACGCATTTCTTTCATCTGAGTTTCATCCATCATTCCTTTCATAGCATGACACGATGCACATTTTGCTTTATAAACTTCTTCACCGGAATTTGCCTGCAGTGATACAAAGCCTAAAATAAATACAAGTAGTAACTTTTTCATAATTGAATCCTTTTATGATATAATTCATATAACGTAATTGTTATATAATAAAACTTCAAAAGAGATTAGATGGAAAAATTAGTTACTTTGGCAAAAATACTCTCAGATAGTAACCGTCTGAGAATCGTAGCACTGATGCACAGAGAAAAAGAACTCTGTGTTTGCGAGATATGTGACACTTTAGAACTTTCACAGCCTTTAGTTTCACGCCATCTTAAACAGATGCGTGAAGCGAGTCTGGTTCAAACAAAACAAAGTGGTAAATGGATAATATACTCGCTACATGAAAATAAAACTTTAGAGTGTCTGTTAGAAACAATAAAAAAAGATATACAAAAACTGCCAAAAATAATAGCATGTGCAGCACAAGAGAAGGAATAATAATGAATTTAGAAAACTTTCCATTCTATAAAGAACTCGAACCGCAGGCAAAAAATTTCTTGCAAATGCATTTAAAACCTGTAAGCGTGCCAAAAGATTCCATACTCTTTTTTCAAGGGGATATTTGTGACGGCATACTCTTTTTGACATCCGGCGAAGTCCGCCTTTATATTCAATCTGATAATGCAGATGAAATAACCCTCTATCACCTTAATCCCGGTGAACAGTGCATTGTCAATACCGCTTCAACACTGAGCCAGACCGAAGCTATAGGCTCGGCTGTAACACTTTGTGACGTTGAAGGCTATATACTTGATATGCACAGTGTAAAAGAGCTAGCTCATAATTCTGATGTTTATCAAAGATATCTTTTTTCTATTTATACGCTCCGCATGGGGAATCTGATAAAACTCATAAATGACATCAAATTCAAGAACCTTGACCAGAGAATTATAGACTGGCTTCAAAATAAAAATGAAAAAGAGATCAAGACAACACATGAAGCTATTGCCAATGAACTCGGCAGCACACGTGAAGTGATATCAAAGATACTTAAAAGTCTGGAAAATGACGGCATGGTTAAACTTGGACGAGGCAGCATTACGCTTATGTAACACATGTTACAGACCTAATACATTCTTTTATCTTATAATATCCATACAAATAAAGAAAAAGGATTCAATTATGTGTATCAATGTAGGAAAAGCTGATAGAATTATCAGAGTAGTTTTAGGGTTAGGTTTAATCGCCTATGGTTTATTAGCACAAAATTATATAGTAGCAGGCATCGGTGTAATACCGCTTTTAACAGCGGTATTCGGGTTTTGTCCGTTTTATCCGTTGTTTAAATTAAACACGGGATGCAAAAAAGATTAAAAGTTTGGAATCAAATTCCCAAGCTAAAGCTTGGGAACGAGGAGAAATTATAATTCTAATGACACATTAACAGTTTTAGTAACAGAAGCATCCGGCCAAGTATTAGACGTGCCATCAGTACCTGTTGATGTATCTGCGTATCTTCTAAATGAACCTGCACTCGGATTTATCGCACCATCTGTCATTGTATCAAATGCAATTGCAACATCTGTTGGCATACCAGTAATATAGAGTCTGTTTTTATATGTTCCATCTGTATGACTGTATAACCAATATAAATAAGCTGTTGCAGTTGAAGTGGTATACTTACCTTTTATTTTATACGCTCCACCATTTGATGTAGCTATATTACTTACCGGTATGTCTAGCCCAATAGCTTTAAGTTTATTTTGCACACTCGTTGTAGTATCTAATCTAACATTATCACATTGTCCATTCGGATCTGTAGCGGTTCCGCCATTTATAATACCATCACCCAAAACGCCACCTGTTCTGTCTTGATATGTATTAAATGTAACCTGCCACTGATTAACCCAGGTATTGTATATTTTCTTTTGATCTGCACTGTTAATCAAATCCTTACCCTTCATCACTGCGCCTATAATTAAACCGATAATAATCAGTACAATTGACAACTCTATAAGAGTAAAACCACTTCTTTTCATTCTAAATCCTTCAATATTTAATTTCTTACTTTCATTATATCGTATAGTTTTTGAAATAATTTAATAATTTGTAAAATTTTCACAAATTATTTTATTTGTGATATCAGATCATACATAGGCCCCAATAATCCGGCAATAACAAGAGCCATAAAACCACCCACAAAAATTAACACAATAGGCTCTATCACTTTACCTATATTTTCAGCATAGTAATTCACTCTCTCATAGTAATGTTCAGCAATCAAATCCAGTTGTGAGTCCAAACTTCCTGAAGACTCTCCGACCCCTATCATTCTTACTGTAAATGGTGTGAAAATACCTGTTTTTGAAAAAGCAGAAGAAATTTGAGAACCTTTACTTACTTCCCCTGTCGAGACACTTAATGCCTGTTTAAATACTTCATTCTTCAAATTATCTGTTAATGATTGTAATGCATTAAATATTGGTACACCAGATACAAGTGCTAGACGAAGATATTCAGAAATAAAGGCAATATTAAAACCGGATATAATTTCTTTTACAACCGGTATTTTTAAAATCATTTTATCTGTAAAAAGTCTTACTTTTTGATATTTTTTATGTAATATTTTAAATCCTACTATAAAAATTACAATCGAAGCAATCATATACATCCAATATGCTGATAAAAAATTTGATACTGCAATAATACCAAGTGTTAATGCGGGTAGTTTTATATCCATACTTTTAAAAAGATCCAACATTTGAGGAAGTACATATATCATCCATACAAGCATAGCACCTAATACTGCTACAAATGCAAATGTCGGATAAATAAGAGCCCCTTTTGCCTTTTTCTTTAAAGTAATGGTTCTTTTTAAAAACTCAGCTGCTCTTTTGAGAGTTACTTCTAATTGACCCGTCTCTTCACCTATTTTAATAAGATTTAAAATTATTGTACCTATTACATTTTTATATGCTTCAAAAGCAGTTGAGAGCGACTGTCCATTGTTAATAGCATTTGCAATATAAAGCATCATATCTCTAAAACGTTTATTATCACTCTCTTTTGCCAACTCTTGCAAACCTTCATACAGTGGCAATCCTGATTTTATAACAAGATGCAAACTCTCCATAAGTTCCACCACTTCATCTGGTGACACTTTGCCCTGTCCCTTTGGGATTATTTTGGATATAAAAGCGGGAAGTACTTTGATATCAACAGGTATAGCCTGGTCTTGCTGAAGCTTTTTTAAAAGTGTAGTATAGCTTTGTGACTCTATAAAATCAAAACCTGTTTTTCCATCTTTTGTAATAAATTTTACAAAAAAATACATCAATCAATAACCCTATCAATCTCTGAAAAAGAAGTTATCCCCTGTAAAACTTTGATATAGCCGTCTTCTTTCATGGTGTGCATTCCCTTATGTTTTGCAACTTTAAGTAGTTCTAATGTACTTGCTTCTTCTGTTATGAGAGACTCTATCTCTTTATCTACATCTAATATTTCAACAACTACTTCACGTCCGTTATAACCAGTATATTTACACTGTTGACAGCCTACAGCTTCATAAACTTTATAATCGGAATACTCATTTATAATTGTTTCAGGAACACCCATTTCTATAAGCTCTTTCTTATTTATATCAAGCTCTTTTTTACAGTAATGGCAAAGTTTTCTTACTAATCTTTGTGCAATCACTCCTAATAAACCAGATCCAATAAGATATGGCGGAATCTTTAAATCAATCAATCTTGGTATCGTACCAATAGCATCATTTGTATGTAAAGTTGAAAGAACCAAGTGCCCTGTAATTGAAGCTCTTACAGCCAACTCTGCAGTTTGCGGATCACGTATTTCACCAACAAGCATTACATCTGGATCTTGTCGCATAAAAGCACGAATAGCCGCATCGAAAGTATAGCCTGCCTTTTCATGAAGCTGCGTCTGTTTTATAAAAGTAAATTTATACTCTATCGGATCTTCAATGGTCATTACATTCTTTTCCAAAGAGTTCACTTTTCGAAGTGCCGAATAGAGCGTTGTTGTTTTCCCGCTTCCCGTCGGTCCTACAATAAGAACAATACCATAAGGTTTTGAAAAATAATTCTCAACTTTTTTACTGTTTTGTGCTGTTAACCCCAAATGAGCCAGACTAAAAAGAGATGTCCCTTTTCCCAAAAGTCTCATAACAATATTTTCGCCATAATTTGTCGGCAGTGTCGACACCCTTAAATCAAAATCTTCATTTAAAAAAGTGTAGCTGAAAGAACCATCTTGCGGTTTTCTCTGCTCTGAAATATCTAGATTACATGTAATCTTTATACGTGCTACAATTTGTGAATGTAATTTTTTCGGCAGTGAAAAATAATGTCTCAAAACACCGTCTATACGGTAAAATACATGTATAGCGGAATTTTCCGGTGTTATATGAATATCTGTAACTCTGTCTTTAATTGCATTATTTAAAATCAAGTCAACCAAATGAGGTACATCTATTTCCTTGTTATTCAAAGTTTGTTTAACTAGTTCTGCTATTTCAGCTTCAATCGGATTAGTCATTTGATAATAGTAAATTTCGCTATATCTTGCAATCGAAGCTTGATTTGCTACAACTAATTTAACCTGTTTTGATGATACTTTTTTTAAATAATCAAGTGTCATAATATCATTAACATCTTGCATAGCAACTACTAAAGTATTGTTTTCTACAGCAATTGGCAAAATATTTTTATTTTTAGCAATTTCATGTGGTACCAGTTTTAGAGCTTCTGCAGTTGGAACTATTGTTGAGAGATCTACATACTCAAGTCCGTTTTGCATAGCAATAGCTTCTGCAATTTCATTGGAAGTTACAAAATCCAAATCCTGAAGAATCTCTCCAAAAAACATTGGGTTTGATTTTTGAACATTCAGAGCAACCTGAATCTGTTTTTCATTAATAAAACCAGCATCTTCTAAAAGTTTTCCTATTGGTTTATTTTGTGCCATTTGTGTCCTTTATTTATAATAGATATTTAAGATAGTTCATAGACACGACATTAACCGCCAAAACCGCCAAAACCGCCAAAACCACCGCCACCAGAACCGCCACCTGTGCCAGATGCTTGGTTAACTGTTATAGCGAACTTCTTTCTCACAGTTTTCCCATCTGCACTTACACTACAATCTACCGTCACAGTTCCAGCTGTAGCACCCCCTGAATTCGTTATAGAAAAATTATTATAGGAAAAATTATTAGTAGGTGAAAATGTACAGTTATCTGCAGTTGGTGCTGAATAGTTTCCATCTATGACTATCTTAGCCTGATAAGAAGCAGAATTGAGTGTATCTGTATCTGGAAGTGATGAGTTCACAATACGAAGCAAATTATTTGAGCATTTTGCCTCTTGCTGTAATTGGGAAAGTGTCACCCAATCTACAATATCATCATAATAATCAATAATATTTACAGGGGATGTATTATCATCAACTTTTGTAGAATAATCATAAGTTTTAACGCTAAAAGTTCCATCTCCATTATCTTTAATTGCTGTCTGCATATTGTGGTTTGATGATTCGGATGCGATAACAAAAGCAACATTATCAATAGTTCTTGCCGCTGTTACAACTTTTAAGTTTGTAGTGTTGAAACTGCATACATCGATATTTTCTAAATTTGTATCATCTGCATAAAAAAGCTGATGTTGATTGTTTTTTATAGGAGAAAGATTTTGATTAAAAAAAGTCACAGAGGGAAGTGTATTGCTATTTTGAACAGTATTACCTATTACAGCTTCTTTTGCAACCTGCACATCATCTTGAGCCCTTGAAGTTTGTGCTCTGTCTCGCATAATTTTAAGAACTTTAAAAGATCCTCCGACTAGCAAACCTATAATAACCAATACTATTGATAATTCAACAAGTGTAAATGCTGATTTTTTCATTACAAATCTCCTCTATCTATATAACCTGGATTTTAAAGCTTTATGAAGTCCATTGGTTTCATCTGTCCTGTTATAGACATTTTTATAAAGATTTATGGCTTGCATCTTTTGACCAATTATATCTAAATATCTTGCATAGGCATACATATTATAAATATCATTTCTATTTTTTCCATACGCCATTTTATAAAATTCACCGGCTTTTTTCCCATTAGCATTTTGTTCAAAATAATAGCCTGCTAAAAGTGCAAGATGTCCGCTTCTGTCAAGCATAATATAATCAATCAAATCTGTATAAAAAGTTTTTTGGGATGTTTGTACTGCTCCATTAGCGTAGGCATAAATCAATCCAGATGCGTATTTTGATTTATCTATAATATCTTTAGCCTGCCCCCAAGCACCATTCTTTCCATATAAATAACATAAATTATTTTTTATCTTATCACTTTTAGCACCTGCTGAGAGTAACATTTCATAATACATCATAGCTTTGGACTCATTTGCATTCTTATACGCTTTATTTGCTTTAGCAATCATTTTGGAGATGACATATTTTGATAATTTCGGACTTTGATGCTTCGTCTTGTTTGGCATATACCATCTTGTTGTAGTGATTATGTATGCTCTTTTATAGCCGGCTTTCTTTACTTTTTGTAATTTTGATCGTATCTCATCATATTTTGATGCCTGAGAATAACAAGCTACAATTTGATTTTTTACTCTATGTAAATGAATTTCATCCCTTAAATTTAAAGGCGTTTTGTTAATAATCTCTTCTTCTGAATGAGTATTCTTAGTAGAAAAAAGCTGTATACTATAAACTCTTTTTTTTTGTCCAAATGAAATACCATCTGATGCAAAAGCAACTGAAACTAAAAATACAACTCCTAGTATAAGTCGAATCACTCAATTACCTTTAATCTCAATAAAATCACCAACTCTTTTTTCTCTTTTGTATTGTTTACTTGAGTGAATAAAGAACCGACTAGCGGTAAATTAGATAAAAATGGAACTTCTTGCTTATTTTTTTTAATACTTGTACTCATCAAACCGCCAATTAAAACCAAGTCATTGTTTTTTGCATATATAATTGTACCTGCCTCTTTTATGTTAATAATTGGTGCAGTTGCGACAGAAACTCCTTGATCATCGTGATATACCTTTTCACTTTCTATACTGGATGAAATCGGTGTCACATTTAACATAATCCTTCCGTTTTCCATTACGGTGGGTGTTACTCCCATAGTAACACCATCAAGAACATCACGACGATTATAGGTTACGAGTATATTGTTGGTTGATGTACCCTGTGATGTATCAACCTGTTTTTCCCAATATGGAACCAATTTCCCCGATGATATAATCGCGGACTGTCCATTGAGGACTTTTATTCGCGGGTTTGAAATTGTATCTATATTTCCGTTTTGATCTATTGCATTTATAAGCGCGTTAAAATTATTTGCACTATAGTTAACAGTTCCGGCGACAGCACCTGTTAAACCAAGACTTTGTTGTATATTTAATGTATCGCCCGGTGAAAAAACACTTTTACCGACAACATCCCAATTTATCCCCAGTTGATGAGATTTATTTAATGTTACTTCTAATATTTTTGCCTCAATTAATACTTGTTTATTAAATTGTTTTTTTACATCTTTTATGAGATTAGATATAGCATCAATATTTTGCTTTTTATCATAAACACTGAGTACTCCACTAAATTTATTGAGTGTGTATTTTCCATTTTTACTTATTAGCAACTTAATATTATCATCCAAATGTTTATAAAAATTATTTGCATCTTTTGGTGTATCATATTTCAATGAATATTTTCCCGAAATCCCTTGTGTAGAAGAACCACCGGAAGAACCGCCTGAAGAACCGCCTGATGTTGCAGAACTTAAAGTATCTCCACCTAATTTTGTTGAAAATGAAGAATTTGAATGCACATATGATATATTGAATCTTTTTCTCATATACTCTTTTACATGTAAGATATTGCCTTCTAATTTGTAATAGCATCCGCTCATCTGCATAATAATACTTAAGACATCTTCGAGGTTTGCATCTTTAACAGAGAGTGTCACAGGAATATTATTTTCAACATCCCTGTCTATTATAAGATTCAACCCTGCTATTTTTGATACAGAATAAAGAACTTTATATAAATTTGCATTTTCTGCACTAAAAGTAATGTTTTGTCCATCAAATACAGACACCTCTTCATATACAGGAGGTAAAATCATAGCAGGAGCAAGATTTTGTTTCTCATCATTATATTGCTGAAAACTTTTTATAACTTTTGTTGCAGATTTTATACTCTCTTTTTTCTTTGCCGCTGGAGTTACTGATGTAGTTGCACATCCGCTTATTAACAATAATATTAAGCCTAGTGAAATAAATGAACCCATTTTAAACCTTTGTTTGTTTTAAGTAATACACTGTCAAATTTGATTTGTATAATCTTCGCTTTGTTAATAATAGAACCCTTATGAACAAATTGTGAGTTTATTATAGCCATATCATACTTAGGAAAAACAGCCTCTAAATTCCAAAGTTGTTTATGCTCACTTATATTGGCTTTTTTTTCACTTTGCGTAAGTTGTTTTTGATAAAGCACATTGCTAGTTATCCATTTAAGTGAATTTTTTCTCTCTTTAACGTTTTTAACAACATCATTATATGTGTGCATCTCTTGATCAATTCTCAAATATTCATCTACATTTTTATGAAAATCCTTATTGCTTATACTTTTAAACGTTGGAAACTTTGAGTGCATGAAAGTTAATATTTCATCTTGAAAAAATAATAAAATAATTCCTAATAAAAATGGAGTTAAAAGTTGAATTATTTGCTTATTACTGAGGTACATCTTCTAAACTCCTTTTTTTTATTTTTTTATTTTTTGACGGATATGGTTGTACTACTATCAATTCGCCATTTAATATTGTTTTTTCTATATTAAAACTCTTTATAAATAAATAGCCATTTTTATACTCTTGTTTCATAAATTTAAATAAATTATTATAGTTATCTCTTGATATTGAATACTTTATATTTAAAAAATGTGCCATTTCATCTTTATATATAAATTTTTCAACTTGAAAACTATACTCTTTTGCATGAGTATCAAAAAAATGAATCAAGTTTATATCTGCATTTTCAGTACTTTTTGGTATTTTTATAAGATTATGTTTTACATTTTCATTCAGCCAGTTGTCAATCTTTTTTATCTCTTTTAATTTTCTGGTATCACTTACATATTTCTTATTTATCTTTTGTATTTTAATATCTTGTTGCTCATACCATGTATTTAAAAAATATAAAAATATTGCCAAAACTACATTTATGACAATGAAACTAATTTTTATCATGGTCTTCTTGCCCTTGTGCTGTTTAGTTTATTTTTCTTACTAAGTGTGCTAAGCTGTACCTTGTATATAAGTTTTTTATAATCAATTATAACATTTTTGTTAATTTTCATACTGCTGTTTATATCATTTAATCTCTTATTAAATTCTTTTTCAAATTTATATAAATTTATCAGTTCTGTAAAGCTTTTTTCAAAATCTACTTTAAAGTAGATAAGTCCATTTTCATCTTTATATTCAAACTTAGACGGTTTACTTAGTTTAATAAGAGGTTTCAAGATTGCCAGTGTATTGACAGGAGTATTTTTAAGATATTTGTCCACCATAGATATATGATTTACATACTTTTCAAGTTCTTCTTGAGAAAGCATTTTTGTTTGTGAAAGTACTTTTGAGTATTTAGCTTCCAAAACTTTATTTTGATTTGATAAATTACTATATTTTTCATATTCATTGAAGGTAAAATAAAACATACAAAACACTAATATTAATGATGCTGCAAGGCCAAGTGCTGATGCAATATTAAATTGTCGTATTCCTAAAATCAACTTAGGTAAAAATTGATTCGATTTAGACACTAATGCAGTTCCCAAAGAAAGTATATATTCCTGAGACTCTTCAGCATTAATATTTTTAATAAAAGTATTTGGATACAAAACAGATATATTTAAATTATTAAACATTACAATGTGCTGTGGAATTATATCATCAAGTGCAATTGAACCAGATAATGCCAAAGTTTTAAACTCTATATCTCTAAACTGATTATTTATATAAGAGATAGTTTGTGTTATATGTTCCGTTATATCCATCTGCATCGTTTCCATACTGGATGGCTCCACAACAATAGTACGAGAAAAGATCAACTCTTGTTGCTCTACAGCTAAGACTATTATTGTTGTTGCAGTTGTATATACACAAATATAATGATCTTCATCTATACATCGGTTTGCCAAACTTAAAAGTGCAAATTTACTAGTAGTTGATGATTTTATTTTACTAAAATCATCAATAAAATCCAAAGTATTTAAATAAGCTTTTTCATCCAAAACTTCTATATTGTAGCTAATATTTTCTTCATCATTTTGTTTTGGAAGTTTATGAAAATTAAACAAAACATCTATATCGGGATTAGACTCTTTTATTTTATATAAAAGATAATTTTTGATATTTCTACTCTTAGCAATTGCTACAGGTACTTGTATATTTTGAGAAAATTCAAATTTTTGTAAAGTACTTATATAAAGATTCTTTTTTTCTTTAATAAAAGATGCCAGTTCAGATACTTCTATCTCTTCATTATCTAAGATACTAAGATTATTATTATTTTTTTCTAAATATAAAATAAACGCATATCCATTCACTACAGATATAGAATAAAACTTAGACATAAATCTCCATATAATTTTTAAGTATTTGATTATACTAAAATTATTGTAATAAATCTAACTATTTTAAATAAAACAATTTTCCAAAACAAAAAATTTCAAAATATAGCATTCTGACTAAAAATTATGGTATAATTTCATTTCAAATTTAAACAGAAAGTGGGTGATGTGATATGCCTGGTATTGTACTACGCTCAGATGATAATTTTGATGCTGCTTACAGACGTTTCAAAAAACAAGTTGACCGTAACTTAATCGTTACAGAAGCTCGTGCTCGCCGTTTCCATGAAACAGAGACTGAAAAACGTAAGAAATTCAAAATTGCTTCTCGTAAAAAAATGCTTAAACGTCTTTATATGATGAGACGTTACGAATCACGCCTGTAAACGTTTCTCCTTAGGGAGAACGTTTCTCTTCTTATACAAAATATTTCCAAAACTTAATTTTAATGCTATAATACTTCCTTATATATTTACTTAAGGATAAATCTATGACTTCACTTTTTCTCCGTATGAGACTTGTTCACTGGATTGGCATTGTACTACTGCTTATAAATGCTTTTGTTTTCACCGATAATATTATCTCTCAAATCGTACAGGTAATTATTGCCATTGTTATTTTGGTACATGATATTGATGAAAAAATAAACGGTGTTGATGTTGCAAAAAAAATCATAGCTACACTGGCTGATTTTAAAGCAGGAGATACAATAAATATTAAATTGGCATTTTCCAAAGAGTACAGAGAAATGGTTGAGCTTATTAATAAATTTACGGCAAAAGTAAATGAAGCAAAACAGTTAGCGGCAACATCCAGTAAAATAGACAAAGATTTAGAAGAACTAAACCAAAGTGTTTTACAATTAGAAGATGATTTTAGCGCATCAGCGAACTCTGCAAACAATCTTCTTAAGAAATTAAACCTTATAGAAGATGAATCCAAACAAAATCTTGAATTTTCAGAAGATGTGTTAAGTAGCCTAAATAATGTTTCAGAAAAATTAGACAATTCAGTTTCACAAATGTCTATGTTGGAAAATCAGGTAATGCAAACGCATGACGGAGAGATAACTGTTAACGACGATCTTAAATCATTAACACAAAATGCCGAAGATATTAAAGGCATTTTAAATATCATATCCGATATATCCGATAAAACAAATCTTTTAGCTTTAAATGCAGCTATTGAAGCAGCCCGTGCCGGTGAACATGGACGCGGTTTTGCAGTCGTGGCGGATGAAGTAAGAAAACTGGCTGAAAATACCCAAAGAGCACTTACGGAAATTAATGCAAGCGTAAATGTAATTGTGCAAAGTATTTCAGATGCAAGCGGCAGCGTAGAAGTAAATGCCAAGTCTACTCTTGAACTTGTAGAAATTTCAAAAGAGTTACAATCAAGTCTAAGTGAAGCAAGTCATGAGGTAGAGAGTGCATACCAAAAAAGTTTAGCAGACACAGAAAATTCAAAAATTATCAAAAGTGAGGCACAAAATTCTGTAAATGTTACATCTGAGCAAATTGATAAAATGCATACTACAAAAAAGTTTATAGATACTATAAGAAAAAAACTTTTACATGTAGATAATGTAACAAAAGAATTAGTTACTAAAATATCACATATATAATAAACTATTGCACTTATTATATATTTGCATACATTTCATTATGAAAATTCACTGCGTATCTATCGCTCATACTTGCAATATAGTCAGCTATAACGCGGTGTTTATTTCTTACATGTAACTGCTTATAATAAAATTGCGGAAGCATTTTATCTTGTTCCATCAAGCCTTTATATAGACCTTTTATTGCCTGTTTTCCGGCATACATTTTTCTAACTATATTTTTATGCTGATACATTTTTACAAAAAGAATTTTTTTCAACTTTTTGATTTGAGTTTCAAGCTCTTTTTCAAAACCTATAGGCATCTCTTCGCGATGAGCAACTTTTTGTTTTGAATATTCAAGTAATGAATAAACTAAATGATTGATAAGGTGCGAACTGAACCTATAGCGAAACATCTCATCGTTCTCATCTGTAACACCTTCGGCAGCAACTTTTTCTAATATTTCACATGCCAATTCACTCGCTCTTAAATCTTCAAATGTAATAATTCCGGAATTAACTCCATCATCAATATCATGACTCATATATGCTATTTCATCAGCACGATCCACAACCATAGCTTCATAAGTAGGATGTCTGCTTAAATCAAACTGTTCATCTATTATACGTGGGAGAAAGAGCTTTTTGTATGGATAGGAGTGTTTTAATATACCTTCGAGTGTTGCAAAAGTAAGATTGAGCCCGTTAAAACCTTTATACCTTTTTTCAAGTTTTGTAACAACTCTAAACGATTGAAAATTATGCTCAAAACCGTTAGAAAATCCGTCAGCTTTTAAACATTCATCCAGAGTATCACCACCGACATGGCCAAAAGGCGTATGACCCAAATCATGCGCAAGTGCTATGGCTTCGGCCAATGATTCATTCAGTTCTAATTGAGAAGTAATAGAGCGGGCAATTTGAGAGACTTCTATAGAGTGTGTCAAACGAGTGCGAAAAAAATCACCCTCGTGATTTAAAAAAACCTGTGTCTTATACTCCAGTTTTCTGAATGAACCGGAGTGAATAATTCTATCTCGATCACGAGCATAAGGATTGCGAAAATCCTTCTCTATTTTATAAAATCGCTCGTATGGTTTCATTAGGCTTTTTTAATAAATTCAGTTTTTAAATAAATCTTTGTTCCGTTGACACGACCCTCAACATGGTCATCTATATCATTAGGAAGCGCAATACGAGTTACAGTAGTACCGCGTTTTGCAGTGAATCCCGCACCCTTTACATCTAAATCTTTGAGTATTACAATACTGTCGCCGGCTTTGAGTTCAACACCGTTTGCATCACGAAAGACTACTTTGTTTGCATATGCATTTATAGCAGCATCTGCAAGTTTTTGTTCTTCCTCTTCAAGATACATCATATCTGTCATATCTGTACGACCCAGCTTATTCCATAAAATATATGACATTACTTTCACAGCCGGCACTTCACTCCACATTGCGTCATTCAGGCAGTTGAAGTGCGTTTCATCAAGCTCATCATTTTCTATTTGATTTTTACATGTAGCACAAACATAAACGCTTTGATCTTCACTTGAGTCACTCACAGGCAGTTCTAAAAGACTCACATCTTCACTGCTTCCACATAATTCACATACTTCACTTCTAGCCATATTTTATTCCTTTATAAATCTTTTTGGAATTATACTACTTTTCTATGTGAAATTCTATATCTGAGTCAGATACTTTTTTCTCATTGACAACTTTGTTGAATGCTTTGTCGGCTTCTTTTTCACTGTATGCCTTACACTCCTGTGGTACTGTAGCACCCGGTTCACTCTCGAGCTTATCACACATTGCAGCCGTTATAGTAATGTTTGAGCATCCTGTAAAAAAGAGTGTTGCCAGTATTAAAATTTTATACATAAAAAGTCCTATTTTTTCTTGATAATTAAATCAAGGTATTTCTGAGGAGTAACTTTCATCATCTCCTGAGCAAGCCAGCGTATTTGAAAATATGCGGCACCGCTGTCACGTAATGTAAGATAGTTTTTCAAACTTCTGAGGTTAAATGTCACCACCATATCTACTTTGACATTGTCTGTAATAATGTGCTTAAAAGCATCGCCTACGTTTCTTTTCTTTTTTCCTGCCTGCAAAGCATTATAGAGTTCTTGAGATTTGCCTTGAAGTTCTTTAATCAAATGAAGTGAACTTTTAGCTACGGCAATATCATGGAAATTTTCTACTTTTTTTGACTGAAAATCAAGCTTCTCATACATTCCCCCGATTTCAAGTCTGTTATACGCTTCATCTGCAGTTACAAACATATCAAATTCCAAAACTTTATTTATAAAAAACTCTTTATCTTCGCCATGTTTTGATGCTACAAAAGCATTAATAAGAGAGCTCATAGTATAGCGAGTGCTTCTTACGCTAATGGCCTGTATACGGTGTCTTGCATGCTCTTGTAAAACACCTCTGCTTGTTGAGCGAATAAGATAACTAAGATTTGCATGTTCCAAAATAGAATGGTGAAAGTAAGTCCATGCCAAATCATCAAGCAGCTGCGATTCTTCTATATTGTTAAGAGACTCGCACATTTGCGTATCAGGCAGTATATTTTCAATCTCTTGAACAACTTCATTCTCACTGTTGCAAAAGCTGTCATAACATGTGCGCGCAGCCGTTTCAGCCACTCCAATACCAGTCTCTTGAAGCAGAACAACTTCCGGCTTTGAATACTTTATGCCATACATATCTTCCATAATCACGCCCTAAATTGAATTAATACTATTCTACTATAAAAATATAAAAAAGCTTATAAAGCTACTTAAGCACACCGTCAAGTATAGGGACAAAATCACAATCTTCAAGCTCTTCTTCTTCAATATAGTCACCATTTTTTATAAAACGGGTAATCACCTGCGTGTTTCTTTTTTGTAAAGGGGCCACAAGTATTCCTCCATCAGCTAACTGCTCAAACAGTTTTGTTGGAATCTCTTTTGCCGTTGCAGAAAAAAGAATCCTGTCATAAGGTGCATATTGAATCCATCCGTTTTGTCCGTCATCCGTGCGCGTATGTATGTTATTTATACCCAGCTCACGGAATCTTTTTTTTGCTTCAAGTATCAAAGGTTCTATGCGCTCTATGGTAAATACCCCACGAAAGAGGTGCGAAAGAACGGCTGCCTGATAGCCGCTTCCACATCCGACTTCCAAGACCCTGTCTGCTCCGCGAGGGAAAAGATACTCTGTCATTTTTGCAACTGTTAAAGGGGAACTGATGTATTGATCAGCACCTATAGGCAGAGCATCAAGTTTATAAGCATTATGTTTAAATCCTGTCGGCACAAATGCTTCTCTATTTGTTGAAGCAATAGCCTTTTTTACTTCATCGCTCAACTTAAATTTTGCATCACACTCATTTGCCAAACGGGCTGTTTTTGTCGCTGTTATTCTATCCAAGTTATCGTATCCCTACATCCATATATCTTCTCATTAATGCTATCTCTTTTTTATTATATTCTACTTTTAAGCAAGGCTTATTCCCATTTCTAAACGCCTCACCCTGCGGTGTAATAATGCCACTCATTGCAGTACATTCTTTGTTTGCGCTGTCACTTGCAATAACATAACATTGATTCATCAGAGCCAGCGCCTGTGTTAAAATTTTAAAATGCTCCGTTCTTAACTCTCCCCACCATGAAGGCACGGCAATAACATCTGCACCCTCTGACTTTTGCCACAGCTCTTTAAAACGCAGTTCAAAACAAACAAACACAGCTAACTTAATGCCTGCAACTTCGACTATTTTAAAATCTTCATCATTCCCTGCTTGCATGTACTTGTCTTCATCGCCGAACTTAAAGAGTTTCGCTTTTGCTCTTTGAAACACAACCTCACCATTATAAAAAACTTTGGCAAAATTAAAGACTTTCCCCTCTTTTTCTTCTAACATTGTAAGAATAATTATTTTGTTATAAGAAGCCTTTTTTATAGCTGCTGTTGCTTTAGAAGCAAAGAAAAGCATTTCATCCATACGCTCATAATCATAGGAAGTCAAACAAACCTCAGGTGCAACAATAATAGAATTTTCTTGTGTTTGTGTTAGCAGTGTTAGTAGTGTCTGTAAGTTATGTTCGTAATTATCTGTTGTTTCAAACAACAATGAGCATAGAGTATGCTCAGAGGTTTTAGAAGTCATCATCAAAAGAGAGACTGCCTTTTGAATAGTTTGTTACTGTTCCTTCAAAGAAATTTGTTTTTTGGTCATTAAATTTTGCAAAATCATCAACCCATTTTATAGGATTTGAGACATTGTAGAGTTTATCAAAACCGACAGAGTTCAATCTGTCATCAGCAAGATACTGAATATACTGTTCAACTATTTCATCCGTAAGACCAAGAATCTGCCCTTGAGTGATATATTTGCCCCACTCTGTTTCAAGTTTTACCGCTTCTTTAAACATCTCAATTACATCTGCTCTAAGTTCATCAGTAAAGAGGTCAGGTCGCTCTTTTCTGAGTGTATTGATAAGATTTTGAAAAAGCACCAGATGTGTTACTTCATCACGTTGTATAAAACGAATCATCTGTGCAGAACCGAGCATTTTTCCAGAGCGTGCAAGTGTATATATATAAGTAAATCCGCTGTAAAAGTAGATACCTTCAAGTATCTGATTTGCAAAACATGCTTTTACAAAGTTACTGTCAGTCGGATTTTTTGCAAGCTCCTGATACACTGCGGCAATCGTATCATTTTTGTGTTTTAGCATCATATCTCTACGCCACAAATCATATATCTCTTCTGAGTTTGTAGAAATACTGTCAACCATAACGGCATAACTTTGTGAATGCAGCGCCTCTTCAAAAGACTGACGAACTAAAATAAGATTAATTTCAGGTGCAGTTACATAGGGATTAACATTGTCAATCAGGTTGTTAGTTTGAAGTGAATCCATAAAAATAAGCTGTGAAAGTGCTTTATCATAGGCTGTTTTTTCAGCATCTGTAAGCTGTTTGTAATCATTGACATCCCGTGTCATATCTACTTCTTTGGGAAACCATGTGTTGTTTAGCATCATTTCCCACAGATTATATGCCCACTGATATTTTATATTATTCAGTTCAAAAATACCCGTTGGGTTTCCACCAAATACTTTTCTATCATTAACATTTTCAGTTGAGTCAGGATTGTATATCTGTTTTCTATTCATGTGGTTCCCTCAAATTAATTATTAGTATATGATTATAACCATCTATAGATAAATTTTTGATAAGATAAGAGTATGAATTTTAAACCATCATTTTTATTAAAAAACAGACACCTACAAACTGTGTATGCCAGCCTCTTCAGAAGACTTCCTATTAAAAATTTTGAAATAGAAAAATTCAGACTCAGCGACGGAGATTTTCTTGAATGTTACTGGCAAAAGATTGATAATCATCAAAAAGACACTCCTATTGTCATTCTTTTTCATGGACTGGCCGGTTCTTACAAATCTCCTTATGTTCAAGGCACAATGCAAGAGCTCAAAGAGGCAGGGTTCAGTAGTGTAGTGATGCATTTTAGAGGCTGTTCCGGCAAAGAGAATCTCAAGCCAAGATCATATCACAGCGGCGATACGCAAGATGCCTATGAATTTATAAACAGTGTCAAAAAAAGATACCCACAGGCAAAACTATTTGCCGTCGGTTTTTCGCTTGGAGCAAATATGCTTTTAAAGCTTTTAGGTGAGAGAAAAAGTGACTGTATTCTTAGTGCCGCTGTTGCCGTATCTGCACCTATGCTTTTAGACGTTTGTGCCGCACATATGAACAAAGGCTTTTCAAAGTTTTATCAGAAACTTCTACTTAAAGATTTAAAAAGGGATTTAGACAAAAAATATGATAAATTTCCAATGCAAAAACTCATACATCTTAAAAGAAGCGATATAAAAAAATTAAAAACTTTTTGGGCATTTGATGAGGCCTATACTGCACCGATTCACGGTTTTTCTTCTGCGCAGGATTATTATACAAAATCAAGCAGTAGACAATTTTTGAAATTTATTACAATTCCCACTCTTATTATTCATGCAAAAGATGACCCTTTTATGCCCTCTGATATATTACCGACACATAATGAAATATCACCTACTATTAAGTTAGAAATCAGCGAATATGGAGGTCATGTAGGATTTATATCGGGAAGTTTATTTCATCCTGAGTATTGGATGGAAAAAAGAATTGTAAAATTTTGTAAAACATTTTTGGAGTAAGAGTTTCAAGAAAAAACTTGAAACTCTTTTTTTTTATTTACGAGCGTGACGTTTTCTTTCACTCTCAGTAAGATATTTCTTACGAATACGCACATTTTTAGGTGTAACTTCTAGAAGTTCATCATCTTCTATCCATTCTAATGCACGCTCTAATGACATATCACGAGGCGGAACAAGTTTGATGGCTTCATCAGCTCCACTTGAACGTACATTTGACTGTGCTTTTCCTTTAATAGGATTAACAACAAGGTCATTTGAACGTGAATGTTCACCAACAATCATACCTTCATACACTTCAGTTTGAACACCGATGAAAAGAACACCGCGGTCTTGAATACCAAATAGTGAGAATGCAAGTGTAGAACCTGCTGTCATAGACACAAGTGCACCGTACGAGCGTGATTCAACTTCACCTGTAAATGGACGGAATTCCAAGAAAGAGTGATTCATTACACCCTCACCTTTTGTGTCTGTCAAGAATTGTCCACGGAATCCGATTAATGCACGAGCCGGAATTTCAAACTCTATACGTTGAAAACCTTGTCCCATTGGAAGCATTGATTTCATTTCAGCTTTTCTTTTACCTAAACGTTCAATTACTGTACCGCTTAAATCTTCAGGAACATCAATTACCAAATGCTCAAACGGCTCACATTTAACACCGTTAATCTCTTTCACGATAACTTCCGGACGGGAGATTGAAAATTCAAAATCCTCACGACGCATATTTTCAGCAAGAACTGTAATTTGAAGTTCTCCACGACCTGAAACTTTAAATTTACCCTCACCGATTATTTCAAGTTTCATGGCAACATTTGTATTCATTTCAAATTCTAGACGTTCACGAAGTTTGTTTGAAGTAACGTGTTTACCTTCTTTACCCGCAAGTGGAGAATCATTTACGGCAAATACAACTGTAAGCGTAGGCTCTTCTACATGCATAGGATCAAGTGCAACCGGATTAGTAGGGTCACAAACAGTATCTCCAACATCAACAGTTTCCATACCGGCAAAAGCTACGATATCACCAGCTTCTGCTTGATCAATTTCCATACGGTTAAGCCCAAGAAAACCGATAAGTTTAGAAATCTTCCCTTTTACCATTTCACCGTCAGCTTTTGCAAGCATAACATTGTCGCCTTTGTTCACTGTACCATTAAAAATACGGCTAATACCAATTTTACCGACATAGTTGTCATAATCAAGTGTGAATACCTGTGCTTGCAAAGGATTTGCAGCATCACCTTCCGGTTCAGGAATATTGTTTATAATTGTTTCAAAAATACATTCAAAATTTCCATCCGGGTCTTCCATATCTAATTTTGCCATGCCATCACGAGCAGCAGCATAAATAATAGGAAAATCCTGTTGCTCATCAGTAGCACCCATCGCCGCAAAAAGGTCAAACATTTCATCTACAACACGTTCAGGATCAGCTGAAGGTTTGTCGATCTTGTTAATAACAACGATTGGCATTTTACCAAGTGCTAACATTTTTTTAACAACGAATTTTGTTTGCGGCATAACACCTTCATAGGCATCAACAAGTACTAAAACACCATCTACCATTTTAAGTACACGTTCAACTTCTCCACCAAAATCGGCGTGACCCGGAGTGTCAATAATGTTAATTTTGTAATCTTTATAACGAATAGCTGTATTTTTAGAAAGAATCGTGATACCACGCTCTTTTTCTAAATCATTGCTATCCATAGCTCTTTCATCATGTTGTTCATGAGAACCGAATGTACCAGATTGTTCTAGTAAACCATCAACCAGTGTAGTTTTACCGTGGTCAACGTGAGCGATAACGGCAATATTTCTAATTTTTTGCATTAGGGGGTTTCCTTCTTGGGAAAATTTTTCGTGATTATACCCAAATAATTATTATATCCTTGTAAAATTCATGATATACTTTGCTTATGATTAAATATCCAGAGAGTCTTGATACGATTTTTAACAAACTGTACAAACATAATATAAAACCTGTTATTGTCGGCGGTTATATTCGTGATGTAATTTTAAATATACCCTCAAATGATATTGACATTGAACTATACGGTATTGCATCTCTTGATGAAGTAGAACACATTTTACAGGAATTTGGAGATGTAAACAGTGTCGGTAAAAGTTTTGGTGTGTGTAAATTGTTATATAATAATTTAGATTTGGACTTTTCACTGCCAAGACAAGACAATAAAATTGCTTCTGGACACCAAGGTTTTAAAATAACTGTTGATACAAATTTAGATTTTAAAACGGCTGCAAGCAGAAGAGATTTTACAATTAATGCAATCGGATATGATGTCAAAAATAAAAAAATATTAGACCCGTATCACGGCAGAGAAGATTTAGATAAAAAGATATTAAAAGCGGTAGATAATGAAAAATTTAAAGAAGACCCGCTAAGAGTGCTTCGTGCTGTAGTTTTTGCATCACGCTTTGATATGAAACTAGACAAATCCCTTGAGTTTACATGTAAACATATGATACAAAACAAACTCCTTAATGAACTGCCCAAAGAGCGAATTTTTCAGGAGATAAAAAAGCTTCTGCTCAAATCAAACAACCCTTCCTGCGGATTTTATCTGCTCAAAGATTTAGGAGCATTTTCATTTTTCCAAGAATTTAACACACTTGATGAAAAAGAGTATGCAGAAATTTTAAATGCCCTGAAAAAACTAAAAACCTTTCAAATAACAAGTGATAAAGAATTTGTTATACTTGCTTTAGCTGTTATAACATCAAAGTTTTCAGATATACAAACTCAAACTTTTTTAAATAGAATAACAAATGAAAAAATAATAATTGAAAAAGTTTTTACACTCCATCAAATTAATTTTAATCTAGAAAGCTTGAATGATTATGATATATATACACTTGCTAGAAAAATAAATATTAAGTTTTATTCACATTACTTACATGTAACACAAAATAAAAAAGAAAAGATAGAGTATTTACTCAAAAAAGCAAAAAAGATGAGTGTCTTACACCAACCAATCCCCCCTCTTATAAAGGGAAAAGATTTAATAAAACTGGGTCTGCAGCCATCAAAAGAATTTTCAAAGATACTTGAGTATACTTATCAGGCGCAAATTCGAAATGCTTTTAAAGATAAACCAAGTGCTCTGTCCTGGCTTAAAAAGAATCTACTTTCCTAAAACATTCATTTTTTTTTGCAATTGGACATATTGATTTATAGTATTTATGGCTGTGTTAAGAGTATCGGCAAGCTTTGAGGCATATATTTGTTTGTTTCGTGTATCAAAATCATCTACAATCTCTTTGTAATTTTCTAAAAATTTTTGAGCCAGTTCAATTGTTTGTATATCTATTTGCTTACTTGACAATATAGCAATAAATAAATCAAAAGCTTTTTTCTTTTTTACATCCATATCATCACTTTTAATATAATATGTTTGTGTTTTTTCATCAAGTGAAGTAAGCTTTTTCATAATTTCGTTAATTCCATCAACACTGACTTTAAAGTCTTTCATACTGTTTTTTACATAAGAACGCATCTCTGTAAGATTCATTTTTAATATTTTTTCAATTAAATGTGAATCTGTTTGTTCATCTTGACTTTTATTTTTTTTACCAAATATCTTAGCAAACATATATATTCCTTACATTTTAATTTGCATTATTTTGAATCTTTGACAAATATTTTCCTTCTACATAGTCAATATCCATCTCTTTGACTAGAATGTATGTTGCTTCATCTTCTATATTTTTTATCCACGTTTTTACACCATTTTCATGAGCCATAACATTAAAACCATCGATTATACTACGATTTTGGCTTATTTTGTCTATATTTGAATAATATGTATCGAATCTAACAACATCAATATCTAATTCTCTCAAATACAAAAAGCTGGTATGAATAGCCCCCAATCTGTCTATTGCTATAAGCACACCCAAACTTTTTAATGATTTAATAATACTGTTATACCTGCTTATATAAGAATAATATTGCATTTCATTCAAAACAAACATCACTTGTGTACCGGCATACTCTTTTAAAAGTTCTTTTGTTTTTGCAAGAAATTTATCATTTCTTAACGATGTCGGCAGAATATTTACTGCATAAATATTTTCTTCATATATACAGTTCTTAAGTATTTCCTCTAAAACCATCAAATCAAAACTAACACCAAGTCCTAATTTATTAATAACTTTCAAGTATGTTTTAGGATGAATTATTTTATTATTTTGACCTTTAAGTTTTACATAACACTCTCTAAATACTATACCATCTGCATTATTATAAACTTCTTGTGACATAATGAGCAGGTTTTTATTTTCAATAGCATCAATAACTAACAGTTCCAATTCGTTTGGATTGATAATTTCTTCTTCATATTTGCTATTTTTATTTTTATTTTGAAGTTCAAAAAGGTTTTCAATTAAATAATTCAAATCTTTTGAATAACTTGTATCAGTAATTACCCCTGATATTTTGACTTCAATATCATCTATATTTAAGTTATTTGATTTTAAGCATAAAAGTTCCAATAAAGTGCTGTATTTATCTTTGAAACCTTCAAGTCCTATAATAAAATCACCACCTTTTATATGACCTATTGGAATATTTTCAATGCCCTCTTTTTTTAAATACTCCATTATCCAATCAGCAACATACTTTAAAACTTTATCACCATTTTTTATTCCATAAAGAATATTGATGTCATTTAAATTATCTATGCTTATAAGAATAAGTGTGCAATCTTTTTTATGTCTTATCTCTTTTTGCAGATATTGATACAGATATTCTCTTGTAAAGGTTTTTGTCACGCTGTCGGTTATTTTTACATCAAAGCCTCTGTATATCAGAAAAAAAATAAAATAGACACTTACAAGCAAAAGTAAAATTGCTTCTATATAAAATGAAGTTTGCAACGTTGTATAATTAGTGATGAGTGTGTGAAAAATTAAAGCAAGTATAAGAGCAAAGATAGGCAAACCCATTCTAAGTGCCAACTTAAAACGGTATTCCCTCTCTTTAGTTTGAGACAGCATCATTTATACGTCTAAATGCTTCACATCTTTTGCATGTGTTTCAATGTAGTTACGGCGAGGCTCAACTTCATCTCCCATAAAGAGAGTAAATGCATCTGATGCAACTTCTGCATCTTCTATAGATATTTGTAAAAGTACGCGGTTTTCAGGTGTCATTGTTGTTTCCCACAACTGTTCAGGATTCATCTCTCCCAGACCTTTGTAACGCTGAATATAAGCACCTTTTTTTGCATAATCTTTAATATCTTCAAGTACTTCTATAATATCTTTGTCAAAATGGATATCCCACTCCATAATTTTTTTATAAACAAAACTTGCTTCATTAAAATGTGGAGCAGAAAACAGATCATCATTTATAAGCAGCTCTTCCATTCCGGTCTGTGTTTGAACAAAAAGATGAATTTCATTTGTCTCTTCATTGATAGTGTAGGTTAAAATATTATTGCCTATTGAAGTTAAAAATTTCTCTATCTCGACAAACATCTCTTTAGCAGGCAATGCAATTAAATCAGGATTTTCAATAAAATGACGAATCAATTTTACAAGAGCATAACGGCGGTTAAGTGCTTCAAGTGAAGAAGCATAATGATCAACCATTTTAAAATAAGCAACCAAATCATTATGCCCTACACCGTCTATATCTAATGATTCTATACCGTTGTCAATCAAATAATCATTCATTGCACGGTCATCTTTAAAATATATCTCTTTTTTACCTTTTTTATAACGGTAAAGAGGCGGCTGTGCAAGGTATAAATACCCTTTTTCAATAATATCACGGAAGTATCTAAAAAAGAAAGTAAGCAGAAGCGTTTGAATATGAGAACCATCGACATCCGCATCGGTCATAATAATGATTTTATGATAACGGAGTTTCTCTTCATTATATTCTTCACCGATTCCACAACCCATAGCCGTAATCATATTGGTAATTTCATCAGATTTTAAAATCTTTTCAAGTCTTGCTTTTTCAACATTTAAAATCTTACCTTTCAGTGGTAAAATTGCTTGAAAAACACGGTCACGTCCCATTTTTGCCGAACCGCCCGCAGAGTCCCCTTCCACCAGATATAGTTCACAAATACTTGCATCTTTACTTTGGCAATCAGCAAGTTTCCCCGGAAGTGTTCCAACACTCATGGAATCTTTTCTACGTGTTAGTTCTCTTGCTTTTTTAGCAGCTTCACGACCGCGTGCTGCCATGAGAGCTTTACTTACAATTGCTTTGGCTTCTATAGGATTTTCTTCAAAATATTTATTAAGTGCTTCACCGGTTGCTTTTTGAATTAACGGGCGAACGTAAGTATTTCCAAGTTTTCCTTTTGTCTGTCCTTCAAATTGTGGTTCTGGAACACGAGCTGACACAATGGCAATTAAACCTTCTTTAACATCATCTCCGGAAATTTTGACATCTTTTTCTTTTGCAGCACCGTTTTTAGAATTATAATTGGATATAACACGTGTTAATCCTGCACGAAAACCAGCTTCATGTGTTCCACCGTTTGGAGTACGAATATTATTGACAAAAGAGGCAAGCTTTTCTTCATAAGAATCATTATACATGATGGCTATATCAAATTCTATATCTTCAGCTTTACCGCTAAAACTGTATACATTTGCAACAACTTCTCTTTTGTTCATATCCGATACATATTGAGCTATACCGCCTTCAAAATGGTAAACCTCTTTTGTATTAGTTCTTTCATCATTAAATTTTATAGTAATAAATGGATTTAAATAGGCGAGTTCTTTAAATCTTTTTGCAAGATATTCATATTCAAAAGTTATTGTCTCTGTGAATATACTTGGATCCGCTGCAAATTCAATAGTCGTACCGGTTTTACGAGTTGTCCCTGTAACTTCAAGCGGACCTTGAGGAATTCCCATTTTAAAATCTTGTTCATGAATTTTACCTTCACGGTAAATAGTCATATGCAAATCAGATGAAAGAGCATTTACAACCGAAACACCAACTCCGTGAAGTCCGCCGGAAACTTTGTAAGTATCTTTATCAAATTTACCACCGGCATGAAGTACTGTTAAAACAACAGTAGCAGCACTCATATTTTCAGTCGGGTGCATATCAGTTGGAATACCGCGACCATTATCACTTACTTTACATGTACCGTTTTTTGTAAGAGTTACCGTAATAGTGTCACAATATCCTGCCATAGCTTCATCTATAGAATTATCAATGACTTCATAAACTAAATGGTGAAGACCGCGATGTCCAGTATCACCGATATACATACCGGGACGTTTACGAACAGCTTCTAAACCTTTGAGAACTTTAATATTACTAGCGCCATATTCTTGTTGCATTTAATACTCCATTGCCATTTTGGCATAATTGTAGTTATTTTATCTAAAATATTCTTATGATAAGTTTTATGTGAAAAACCTATAGTTTAGATAACTATAGGCATTACGACTGTGATGAAGTTTTGATCTTTTAAAATAAAAGGAAGATTTCCTTCATTGAGTCCGATTGTAAATTCAGAAGAGTTTATAGAATTTAAAAAATCGAGTAAATATTTTGAATTAATTGCTATTGAGAAAGGCTTACTGAAACCTGTATTGTAACTGATCTCAGTTTTTGCTTCAATATTATCATCACTTAAACTTTCAAAACTGATAATGTCGTTCATAAAAGTAATTTTTAAATCTGTAGATATAGTAGTAATTTGTTTTATAGAATCAATCATAATAGCTTTAGGTAAAACTAAATTGTATTTTGTTTCTTTGGGAATAATTCTTGAATATTCAGGAAATTTTCCATTGATGAGTTTAGTGAAAAAAGTGTATTGTTGTGAATGTATTATAAGATTTGTTTCATCATAATAAAGTTCAATATTATCAAAAAAGAGTTTTTGAATCTCAACTATTGCTTTTTTTGGAATTATAATAGACAACTCATTATCACTTTGATTATCTATAGTCACAACTGCTAATCTTCTAGTGTCTGTTGCTGCAAAGTTAATAGAATTCTTTTGTATGTCAATTAAGGCACCATTGAGTTCAAATTTAGGGTTATTTGTATCAATAGCCGGTGTTATTTTTTTTAATGATTCGATAAGTGTATGTGATTCAATGGAAATTCTTGGTTTTCCTTCATAGGCTGGAAATTCAGGAAATTCATTATATGAAAATGTAGGTAATTTAAAGTTTGAATGACCTTGTGATATTAAAAGATTGTCATTTTTTACTTCTAAATTAATTTCATCATCTTTTAATATTCTGACAATATCTAAGAATTTTTTACCGTTAGCAGTAATGCTTCCTTCTTTTTCAATTTTTAAATTATCGGTTGATACTAAAAATCCTATTTCATAATCAGTAGCTTTAAGAGTTAACTCTGAATTAGATACATTCATATATACATGTGAAGTAATCTGCGATGTATCTTTTTTCTCTAAAAAAGGTGAAGCATGAATGAGTATGTTTTCCAATATAGATTTTGAGACGGTAATTTTCATTTTTTAAATCCCTATATATTTATATAATTTTAGTAAGTAGTAGTAGTATCGAGTGAATATGTGACAAATTCATTTAAACGCCTACAGGCTTACTTTTCTAGATGTGAATAAGAGTCAAGGCTTCTTTCACATCTATTCACTTTTACAATTATATCTTTTTTTTTAATGCTTTTAAAATAAAATTAGGATGATGATGTTATTTTATTTGTAAGTTCATCAATTTTTACTTTAAAATCCTCATCATCTTTGATTAAACTGTTGATTTTTTTAATTGTATGACTGATGGCGGTATGATCTTTCATTCCAAAATACTGGGCAAGCTGAGGCATTGTATTTTGTGTGAGTTCACGACAGATGTATATAGATATTCGGCGGGCATAAACAATATTTTTACTTCTGCCTTTTGAGCGTATTTCACTAGGTTTTATATTTAAATCTTTAGCTACGATTTGGGTTATAGTTTCCATTGTAAGGTTTGCTCTGTTTTCATTCATTTGGTCTTTGAGCACATTTTTCGTAAAATCTAAATCAATATCAACATGCATAAGTTGTGAATAGGCATGTAGTTTTGAGAGTATGCCTTCTATTTCTCTTACATTACTATCTATAACGGTTGCTATATAGTTGACTATGTCTTCAGAGAGTTTTACTTTATTGATTTCACATTTTTTCTTAATAATGGCTATTTTTGTTTCAAGTTCCGGTGGTTGTATATCAGCCACGAGTCCCCACTCGAACCTGCTTTGCAGACGAGCTTCAAGACCGCCGATTTTTTTAGGATGTTTATCTGCTGTGAGGATTATTTGTTTTCCTGCACCTTTTAATGCTTCAAAAGTGTGAAAGAATTCTTCTTGAATTCCTTCTTTATTGCTTAAAAACTGAATATCATCTATCAGAAGTACATCACATTTACGATATTTTTCCTGAAAACGTTCCATAGTCTTGTTTCTTACGTGTCGAATAAAATCATTTAAAAACTGTTCGACTGTTGTATAAATAACAACTTTACCTTCATTTTGAAAAACATTGCCGGCTGCCTGCATAAGGTGAGTTTTACCAAGACCGACACCACCGTATATAAAGAGAGGATTATAAACCTTTCCTGCATTTTCACTGACACTTTTTACGGCAGCATAGGCAAACTGGTTGGAACCGCCGACCATAAAGTTGTCAAAAGAGTGTGAAGGGTTTAAAAGTGAGCTGTTTTGTTTAACTTCTACATTTTTTTTTGTCTTTCTTTTTTCTATTGTATTTTTGAGTGTAATTTTTATATTTACTTTGGAACCATTTTTAATTTCAAAAAGATGGGCAATTTTTTCTCTATATTTATTTTTAATCCAATTAACTACCAAGGCATTGGGTGCATAAAATATAGCTGCATCCCCTGTTGATTTTTTTATATCATAAGATAAATGTCTGATATACCTGTTATATTCCAGTTCACTTATCTCCTCTTTGAGAGCTTTTAATACTTCTTGACCTATATTCACATAAAACCTTATTTAATTATTTATATGTGAATAGTACTTTTTTTTTCCATAAAACAGGGTTAAATGGATGTGAATAACTAAATTTGCTTTATGTGAATATTTATACTTTT